>JAUWGN010000118.1 GCA_030606385.1 Dehalococcoidia bacterium | reverse complement strand
TGGGTAGCCAGGCCAATTTAGGAAGTATAAACTAATACAGGTAAGAACACTTTGGAAGACATAAAAATGGCGAATACGCATGAAACCACGGTTACGCTGCCAGTAAAATCTATGACTCTCAAACAAGACGACCTGGTAAAGTTGTGCGAGATTCTTGAGAAAGCGATAGAGGATGACCCTAAAGGTCACCTGCACTGCACTTTGTCGGGAAAGAGAGAGTCTATGTTCTCCGAAAGTATTGAAGACTTACGTAATGCACGTTTGCCCGAAGAGGTCAACCAAGTCCAGTTAGTAGCAAAATCATACGACGGAGATAGAACAATTAGACTGGTTTCCGATAACAAGGTGCCTTACACTAAAGTAGAAATTACTGGTACGGATGCGGACTGGGTTGCAGCAAGAAGCAAGGAAATCGAGGAGTTCATATCAGACCACCACAACATTCACTGGATATTTAACCGTATTTGGCTTCCCGCACTGCAAGGTATTTTGTTGGTGGGACTACTTATATATACATGCACAGAACCACTTTGGCATAACCCGGCTTTTCCAATAGTGTCTATTCTTTGGGGAGTCATTTTGGTTCTGGTGTACATATGGGGCATAAGTAAATTGTTTCCATTTACATTGATAGAAACAGGGCGTCCTTCAACAATCGCGACATTTAGAACAGTTATCAAATATGCAGGCCCAGTCATCATACTAGGTTTGATAGTCCTACTTATTATAAAATGATTCTTCGCTTAGTCTAAGAGCCAAATTCCCTTCCCCAAAAGTTCCCGTTTCAAGTCCAGCCTGATATTCAGGCGCAGTTATGCTGATTGCGGTGTATCTTATAGGTTAACCAGTATTCCAGCCAGTGGATTTGGAGGGTGTCACTTCTCACAATTTTAGTTCCGCCAGTGTTATGTGCTATGATAACGATTACTTATGAAAAAGGACAGCAATAACGAAGAGTTACAAAAGACTTTCAATGAAATTGCCAAGCTCATCAATTTGACAGAGCTCTATTCACTCAAGAGGATGCAAATTGTAGCCCTGAAATCACAACAGGCATTGTCTAAGCTTAGCTTACAGGAATTACCTGAACAAAGGAAAGCTTTCCTCTTTGCCCTCGTCTTCGGTTTTGTGGCTGCAATGAGCGCAGGCATCGGCTTGTTTGTTGTAGGCATAACCCTTGCTAACCTGGGGATTATGATTGGCAGTGTGGTCGTAGAGGTTGCAGCTTTTGTGGGATTCATCTACCTGTTGCTCACGTACAAACGCGTAAGAACTGAAAAGAAAGTGATAGCCGATGAGGTAAAAGCAACTGATGCGTCACTACACGGCTTAGACGATATGATGAACGAGATGGAACAGGACTATATAAAAACAAAGCAGGAAACACAAATACTGTTAGAGAAAGCGAGACGTCAACTTAAGCCGAAGACAAAGCTTCCTGAAAAGGAAACACGGGTTGGTGTTTAGCACTGTTATTACTTATTCTATAGCCACTTTAACTTGCATACTCAGCACTCGCACTGACCCTGCTCCAGCTGATTTTGGGGCATTCCAACGTAAGCACCACACAGGAGTATGCCTACCTTACACCTGAAGACCTGGTGAACAAGAACGCTAAACATAACCCCTGCTTAGCATATTGGTTGGTAAAGATAGTATATTATCCAATGAACCTGGTATATGTGACTTGAACCTTGTTAATCATGATGATAAGCTAGAGTGTATCAATCAGAATCCACACCGAAATGAAAAACGAACAAAGCCACCGCATTCCTACAACAGATGATATTGAAGTCTCCACCTACCTCGGGATTGCCAAGGAACTTCATGGTGAACAGGCAACTCCTGAACCGAAACCATTACCTCCTGGCGAACGAGAAACCATAGTAGTAATTGACTTTGGCTCCCAATACAGCATGCTCATAGCAAGGCAGATACGCGAATGCCATGTTTATTGTGAACTTGTGCCCTGGGATACCCCGTGGGAGAAAATAGCGCCGCTTAATCCTCGCGGTTTTGTCCTGTCAGGAGGCCCCGCCAGTGTATATAATCCTGACGTCCCTTTAGCTCTGCCTTACATCTATGATAAGCATCTGCCAGTAATGGGCATTTGTTATGGGATGCAAGTTATCACCCACCAACTGGGAGGCCAAATATCACCAGGAGAGAAACATGAATATGGTCATGCCATATTATATTTGAATACTGAAGATTGTCCCCTTTTTGCCAGCCTTCCCACCTCTTTTCCCGTATGGATGAGCCATGGTGACCAAATACTGGCTACTCCTCCTGACTTCAAGACTCTGGCCTATACTGATAACTCGCCAATTGCTGTTGTGGGTAATGATGAGGGCGTCTTTGGACTTCAATTCCATCCTGAAGTAGTCCACACTCCAGTGGGGAAAACGATATTTCAGAATTTCGTATATAAAGTATGTGGCTGCCAGGGCAACTGGACACCAACCAACTTCATAACTGAAAGCATCGAAAAAATTAAAAAGCAAGTGGGGGAAGGAAAGGCCATCTGCGCCCTTTCGGGAGGCGTCGATTCTGCAGTGACCGCCACCCTTGTCCATCAGGCTATAGGCAATAACTTGACTTGCATTTTCATCAACAACGGCTTATTACGTCGGCAGGAACCTGAGAGGGTGCTTGATACCTTCCAGCGCAATCTTAAACTGAATGTGTCTTATGTAGATGGCAGCGAGAGATTTTTGGAGCGGCTCAAGGGGGTGACCAATCCCGAGACAAAGCGACATGTGATAGGCGAGGAATTTATCAAGGTTTTTGAGGAAGAGGCTGCTAAATTAGGGAAGGTCAATTTCCTGGCGCAGGGTACCCTTTATCCTGACGTCATTGAAAGCAGCAGCGCTAGCGAAACAAAAGCTTCAGCTACAATAAAAACCCACCACAATGTTGGTGGCTTGCCAACCAGAATGAAACTCAGCTTGATTGAGCCTCTGCGCTATCTTTTTAAAGATGAAGTGAGGGAAATAGGATTAACTCTGGGGTTGCCTGAAGATATGACCTGGCGACAGCCATTTCCCGGACCAGGATTAGCTATTCGTATTGTCGGTGAGGTAACCAAAGAACGCTTAGAAATACTCCGCGCCGCCGACTGGATAGTCATGAATGAGATAAAGAAAGCAAATCTGTATCGACAATTGTGGCAGAGCTTCGCTGTGCTTATCGGTATCAAAAGCGTGGGAGTCACCGGGGATTATCGAAGCTATGGCTATACTATAGCTATCAGGGCGATAAACAGCAATGATGCCATGACGGCTGAATGGGCTCATTTGCCATACGACCTCCTCGCCAGGATATCTGACCGCATTGTTAACGAAGTGCCTAATGCCAATAGAGTGGTTTACGATATTACCAGTAAACCACCGGCAACTATAGAATGGGAATAAATAAGGCTATTTAGAAATGTAATTGCCCAATTGACTAGAAATACTAAATGCTAAATGCGAAATACTAAACAATATCAAAGCACTAATGACCAAAATTCAAAACAAAATGAGTTTTTGGTATTTGAATTTGGAGTTTTGGATTTGTTTAGAGTTTAGAGCTTAGATATTAGAATTTTATAATTAGGATTTAATCAAAGGAGGAAAAACATGGATTATGAATTTGAAGACAAAGATGATGAGTTACGAAATGTAGAAAACGACCTGGAGATGATTCGCGAAGATTTAATCGGGGAATTACAAGCCATAAATCAGTATCAGCAACATATAGAGAGCCTGGAAAATGAGGAAGTCGTGACCATACTGGAACACATCATCGAAGAGGAAAAGGAGCATGTTGCTGAACTACTCAAGGTACTCAGTGTCCTCGATCCTCTTCAGGCTGAAAAATTAAGTAGACAGGTTTGGTTTTAGACAATGGCACATAAACCTAAACTAAAGGGCGTAAAAAGGAATAGAGGGAAGCAGAAACATAAGAAAAGGAAGTAACTGCTATTGAAGGTATTGGTT
>JAUWGN010000096.1 GCA_030606385.1 Dehalococcoidia bacterium | reverse complement strand
GTCCCACCATAATAGTGAAGCTACTCCTGCTCAACTCCAATAACTTTTCTACGGTGTGATTTATGAACGAGGTCCCCGTAATGCCAACCACATCAGCTTGAGGCAGTATGCTCTCTGCTGCTTCAGCTGGTAAATCCTCTTCTTCAGGTCTTTGTTCTATAACCCAGAGTCTCTTAGCCACAGTTCTAAGTTTAGAAATCCAGGGGAAATGACCTACTATAGCAATTTTCTTATCCATCCCTTCCCGCGCCAGGATGTCAAAGGCATTTTCCTCAACGCAACTAGCCTCATCGACATCTATCAGTGAGTTGATAGCCGCCATGCCGATGGATGCCTCCAGAGGGTTGTCCGACCTGGCATATTCCGCCAGCTCTAACGCCGACTTACCTGTTAGACTCCCCACATCCCCTACCGGTCTATGATATGGATGCTCCTCATGAAAGGTAGCAGCCAATCCACAATGTCTGCTTAGCACTGCTGTCCAGAAGACGCAGGCGTGTATTTCCTTAACCCGGCTATCTTCATTCAGAGTGGAAATTAAATCGTCAAGAAGTTTCATCGTATCACTGCCAGACATACCCTCTTTTTATCATTACGCTACACACCATCTATGAGATTGCCACGCTTCGCTCGCAATGACAAATAGGGCTGTCATTGCAAGGCATGCCCCTTTCGTCATTGCGAGGCACAAAGTGCCGAAGCAATCCCATGACATCTACAATACCTCCTTTATTGGCACGGGCAGATTTTCAGGGTGGTCACATATTACCGGCTGGATAAATGGCTGCCCATTCGACTCCATCACATCCTGTCCTTGCTCAGACAGAAGAAACGCCACAAATTCTACGGCAAGGTCCTTATTTTCGGCATTCTTAAGAATGGTTATGCCGTAGACAATTGCTTTGCCGCTTTTGGTCATGTAGGCTCCAGGCTCCTTCATAATCTGCACCGAAGCCTCTTTATAAAACTCTTCATAGGTTATGTTTGTTCCGCTAATCTCACCCTGCTGACAGAGATTAATAGCATCATCAAGCTCAATGAAGTTTAGCCCATGTTGCACTGCTACCGAACGATACTCAAAGGCATAATCCAGGTCACCCGACTGGAGCGAAGCGATAAGGTCCACCGATTTTGACCTTACCACTTCTTCGCTGCCGCCAGGCCGAGCAGTGTTGTTAAAACCGCCAACTCTGCCTCTGTCATGCTCACTACCGGGGATAAGAGCATCATACAGACCATCGGCATTGGGGTCAGGTGTTAATCCGAATTCGGTGGCATTATCGTAATAATACTTTTGAGCCAATTGGATTACCATCGGTGTTCTGTAGCCGCAGGGGTCATCATCGGGGTTACTGTGCCCGTAGCTAACGGGGGCATTTCTAAGCACATCATACCAGGTACGTGTGCGGTTTAGTATTTCATCAGACCCGGCAGCATTATCACGGTAGCAAAGCACCATTGAATTCCGGGCGAAAGCGATATACCACTCAGCATAGCCACCTTCATAAAGCCTATCAGGGATGAGCTTGTAATCGGCGGAGGCAATTATATCGGGTGGAGCCTCACCGGCTTGCACCACAACTATTGCCTTATTTATTATCTTGGCGCTCCCCCCTGACTCACAGAGTACCTCGACGTTGGGATGAATGCTCTCAAACTCAGCTTTCAACTCGCTAAACGGCACCGCCAGGCTCCCGGCATGATAGATTGTCAGTCTTTCTTTCTGAGGTGCACAGCCAGCTATCAGAGGTATGACTAAAAATAGAAATATTACACCTGCTATGAGATTGCTTCGCTTCGCTCGCAATGACGTCGTTAATCTTGCTATCCTGCTTTCCACTAAACAACCTTCAATTTCTATTACGTCATTCTGAGCCACAGGCGAAGAATCTCCGAGACCCCTCCCTTTCGCTTCGCTCAAGGTCAGAGTGACAGTTGAACACTTCTTTCTAAAAAACATGGACTGCTGAAGCCTTAAACGTGATCCATACACTTACTTCCTCTCTCAACTCAAGTTCCTCAAACGCCTGGCGTGTGATGAGACAGATGAATTCTGGAGGCAAGGTTACGGTGACGTAAACCACCGCACCCCTGTGGGCAATATCACTGACCACGCCTTGAATGCAGTTCCTCGCAGTGGAATGAAGTGGCTCTTTCGAGATTATAATATCCTCAGGGCGAAGAGATAGGCGCACTTTGCCTGTCAATTCCGTTACCGTCGCAAGCTTTATTCCACCGATATCGACAAAGGCATGGCCATCCTCACCCTCTTCAGCTTCGCCATTGAAGATGTTCCGGGATAACGCAAAATGAGCTACAAACTCTGAGGCGGGTTTACGCAATATTTCCTCAGGAGTTCCTACCTGGGCTACACGCCCATCATTGAGCACAGCAACTCGGTGCCCCAATGCTATCGCTTCTTCAAAGTCGTGCGTCACATGAATGACGGTTATCCCTACCCTGCGATGCACATCCCTGAGGGTAGACTGCATCCTCTCCTTTGTCTCGGGATCCAGAGCGCTTAATGGTTCATCAAGCAGAAGCACCGCAGGCTCAACAACCAACGCTCGAGCAAGTGCTACCTTTTGCTTCTCCCCACCACTTAAACTTTGTGGCTTCCTGTGTAATAAATGAGTGATGCCCATCACCTCAGCTATGTCATTCACCTTTTCCTTCACCTTCCCTTTATGACATTTCCTTAACTTGAGACCAAAGGCAATATTTTCCTCCACAGAAAGGTGCGAAAACAGCATATAATCCTGATACACAATCCCGATTCTCCTCTTCTCCGGGCTGAGCCTGATGACTTCCTTACCATCAATCCAGACTTCTCCCCCGAGAACAGGATACAGTCCGGCAATGGCTTCCAGAAGGATGGTTTTCCCTGCCCCTGTGGGTCCAAGGATAATGAAATACTCCCCTGAGTTGATGGTAAGGTTGATGTCCTGAAGCAGGAAATCGCCTACATCGACCTTCAGGTTCTTTATTACAATCATGCCTTTTGGCCTCGGTAAGCTATTGTTCTCAGCACGATGAACACGATGAGAGAGATTGAGATCACGATCGCAGTCACTGGTTGGGCATACTCCAATCCAAAGGAAGCAAAGCGGTCAGCGACTAATATCGGAGCAACACGGGCATAATGCCCGAAGAAAGGCACATAATAGGCTAAGATGAGCACAGCACCAAATTCGCTTGCCCCCCGTGCCCACATCATAACCGAGCCAGCGAAGATACTCCGCCATGCTAAAGGGAGGGAAATGCGGAAGAATGAACTCCATGGCGAGGCGCCCAAACTTCTGGCTACATTTTCCAACCTGACATCTACCGCCTTGAAACCTTCTTTGGCCGAATCTATGAGAAACGGGATGCTGACAAACATCATGGCAATGACAACGCCAGCAACACTGTTGAAAAAGCTAATCCCAATGGTATGAAAAATCCCGCCAGCAAAAAAGTTGCTGCCAAAGACGAAGAGCAGTGCCACACCAGCCGCAGAATGAGGGATTACGATGGGAACATCAATGAGCCCTTCCAGAAGTCTCTTTCCCCAAAATTCATGCCTTGCCAGAAGATAAGCTAATGGTACCCCAAGAAACAACCCCACGAGCGTAGCTATCACAGCAGCATAGACTGTGAGCAAAACGGAGAAATACACCTCTTCCTCAAGCAAGGTATTCCATAATATCCCCGGCGATGAAGAACCCACCGTCTTAACCAAGGGTGCAAGAATGAACACCAGTATAATCACGCTGAGCAAAACAAATACTATGCTCATGCCATCCGGCTTTCTCCAAACATGCGCCTTAGTCATCGCCTTTCCTCCTGAACAACATTCTTGAGAATAAACCTAACACATCGCCTATCATCGCGAGCCCTCTTTCACTGTCATTGCCAGCCCTTTCACTGTCATTTGCGAGCCGAAGGCGTGGCAATCCCTTTTGGACCCTTCGCTACCGCTCAGGGTGACAGAAAAAGATGTCACTGAGCCAAAGCCCTGAATGTAATGAAGGGGTAGCGAAGCAATCTCGTAGTCCTTGATAGGCAAAGTAAATAAGGTAAACAAAAACAGCACCTTGGCAAACCAAGGTGCTACAAAATAAGAAACGAAATTCATATTCTCTCCTTTCCAAGCACGGGAGGCATGGATGTTTCCACCCACACCCTCGAGACTTCTGTCTACCGGTTGCCTACCGTGGATTGCTCTTTAGGCACAGCAACTCGGAGAGCCACGTCGAATTATATTGCGGATTAGAATTTAAGTCAACGGTGAAGCTTGCTTTCCCTGCCTTTAAGCGTTTCCACAGCATGGGAGAGAGCTGGTAATATTGCCTCAAGACAGTCACGCACCGCCTCAGGACTGCCGGGAAGGTTGATGATTAAGCATTCCCCTCGTGTTCCAGCGACTGCCCGGCTCAGCATCGCCATGGGAGTCTTCTTAAGGCCCGCCAGCCTCATCGCCTCAGCAAAGCCAGGGACAACCCTGTCCACCACAGAGAGAGTTGCCTCAGGAGTGATATCCCTGCGGGTTAATCCTGTCCCTCCAGTGGTCACGATTACATCCACCTTATCCTCATCCACCCATTTGATCAGCTTCTGGGCAATAAGTTCCTTTTCATCAGGAACAACGTCGTAATTCACAATGGAGATATCCTGCTGGGAAAGAATCTCCTGCGCCACCTTACCACTTATATCCTGGCGTTCCCCACTCCAGCCTCTGTCACTAACGGTTAATATTCCGACGGTAAACATAAGATTTACCACCCTGGAGATTGCTTCGCTTCGCTCGCAACGACACTCCCTCACGGCCTCTTTCTCATTGAAATATCGACGCTCTTAATCTCCCCAATACCCT
>JAUWGN010000093.1 GCA_030606385.1 Dehalococcoidia bacterium | reverse complement strand
GGTGTCTCTAAACTCAATTACCCGTGGCATCTGGTAATAAGAGACAATCCGCTGAATACAAGATATTTGTCCCGGTGGCATGCTTGCTGCATCAGGCAGGCTAGATACAAAAGCTTTCGGTTACGAGGGCGTCCACCTTTTCATACTTGTGGGGATGTGTTGGGACATGTCTAATAACCTGGAAATCGAAAGCGATCCCCACATTGGCCGTTTTTCCGCCCAGTTTTTGCAGAAATTTATCGTAGAAACCTTTCCCCCTGCCCAATCTATTTTTTGTCTTGTCAAATGCTACCCCGGGAACCACCACCAGGTCTATATCTTGAAGTTCCGTCTTTCGTGCTCTCTCCTCACTGGGCTGCGTAATTCCCCATGGCCCTGTGGCAAAATCCTTATTTAAATCATTTATTTCATAGGGAATCAAATCACCATTTTCCAGGTCTATTACGGGAAAACAAACTCGCTTTTGTCTTAAAGCTCCCCTGATTATTCCCAGAAGATTTACCTCGGTTTCTAACGGGTAGTAAAACATAATACAGTTTGCCTGCTTATACTGTGGTAGGTTTTTCAAGTTTTGGGCGACATTCTTACTTCTCCTCGCTAGCTCCTCCGGAGAGTATGAGCGTATTTTTTGAAGCAATTCCCTTCTCAGTGCGTTTTTTTGTTCTTGTATATCCATGGGTTCTTTATTATTGCCTCCAGAGAATGGGAAGTAAATACCCTGTGGGAAGGGCATAACGATGGTGATCTGTTTCAGAAATGACAAACCAAGGTACACTTTGCAATGACAGGAAAAGAGTGAGGTATCACTAATCATACAGACGAGTAGAATGATTGACAACAAGGGCTTTGCGTTGCTACAATGCTGCCTGCAAGACTGCGAGGCCTTAGCATCCTTGCTGAGGAAGTTGTGGCATATTTATGTATCCAGATATCGGCATTCGGGTATGTGTCAAAGTCTAGGTGAAGGAGGTAGAGTTTGGCTGGTCAATATATACTGGCCCACGATGTCGGGACCGAGGCTAATAAAGCGGTCTTGTTTGATATCGAAGGGAACATAATAGGCTCAGATTCTGAAGTCTACGGTGTGAATTATCCCAAGCCTGGTTGGGCTGAGCAGGACCCTGAAGTCTGGTGGAAGGCGATAGTAAACTCCACCAGAAAAATAATGCGTAAGACTGGAGTTTCTCCAACCGATGTCATCGCCCTGAGTTTTGACGCTATGATGATAACTGCTCTCCCTGTCGACCATGAGGGAAAGGCTCTTCGCCCGGCAATAATCTGGGTTGACGCCAGGGCTGGGGAACAGGCTGGCTGGTGTCTGGAAAAGTTCGACTTGATGAAGTTACTCGACATGGGGATGATTCCTCCTGCCTCTGAGAAGGATGTGATCCCCAAGATTCTCTGGATTAAGGAGAAAGAGCCACAGATATTTAACCACACACATAAATTCATAGATGTTAAGGATTACGTCATCTATAAGTGTACCGGGGAGTTTTACACAGACTGGAGCTGTGCCTTGCTTACTGGTTTATTTAACGGCAAAACAAAGAAATGGGAAAAAGAGGTTATGGATGCCATTGAGCTGTCTGAGGATATGCTCTCTAAACCAGTGAAATCCACAGACGTGGTGGGCAATTTAACGGCATCCACAGCACATGAATTGGGGTTGCCCAAACAAACCAAGGTGATCTGTGGTGCCGGTGATGCTCCTGCCGTTGCTATAGGCTCAGGGGCAATCAAGGATGGTCACCCTCATCTATATACGGGGTCTTCAGGGTGGATAGCCCTTCACACAACGGAGCCCAAATTTGATGTTGAGGAAGGGATTGGCACCATATGTTCCGCTGATGAGAATAAACTATTGCTTATTGGTCAGATGGAAAGTACTGGTGCCTGTTTGAAATGGTTCAGGGATGAGTTAGGGGGGCAGGAAAAGGAGCAGGCGCGGCGAAGGAATAAGAGCGCATACCAAATCCTTGATGAGCTTGCTGGTGGGGTTAACTCTGGAGCAAGTAAGTTAATGTTTATGCCGTGGATGCTTGGCGAGCGGTGCCCGGTGATAAATCCTAGCTTGCGAGGAGCGTTCATAAATTTGAGCTTCGATCACAGTAAAGGGCACTTAATTAGAGCCATAATGGAGGGGGTAGCATATAATACAAGATGGGTATTAGATGGTATAGAAGGATTGGGTTTCAAGGTTGAAAGTTTAACCGCTGCTGGAGGGGGGGCCTTGAGTGATGTTTGGCTGCAGATATTTGCCGACATTTTAGGTAAGAAGATAAGGCAAGTTCAGTCTCCACAGGAAGTTGGTTCTCGTGGCGCTGCTCTAATAGCTCTGGTGGGGTTGGGGATGTATAAGGATTTTGATTCTGTGGGAAAGCTTGTTCCTGTGGGAAGGGAGTTCGCGCCGGTGGATGAGCATACACGTGTGTATCAAGAACTCTACAAGTCTTTCAGACAGCTCTACGAACAATTAGCCCCCATTTATGGGCAACTTAATATTTAAGGAGGTGGTTAAATGAACGGACAAGATGTCTTATCTATGCCTGTGGCTTTGCCGGAGGGGATAGATCATGGTGAATACATAATCGGAACCTACCTGGTTTGCTTTCCAGTGAATATCCCAGTTCCGTTTGGGGCGCAGTTCCTTGCTATTGAACAAAGCACAGGGACTTGGGTGCCTGTTCCTGGTGAAACCCCTGAAGTGCGCCGTAAGCACGTTGCTAAGGTCATCGGTGTTTATGAAGTGCCAGATTACGAATTCAGTGTGCCTTCCTCGATAGAGACAAGGAATTACATTGTTCAGATTGCCTATCCCGAGGTCAATATAGGTGAACAGATACCCATGCTGTTAACCACGGTGGTGGGCAACATTTCCATGGCAGGACAGATTAAGCTGGTTGATGTTTATTTCCCGGAGAAGTATGTTGCCGGATTTCAGGGGCCAAAATTTGGGATTCCCGGGATACGGGAGATCCTTGGAGTTCCTGATAGGCCGCTGCTTAACAACATGATAAAGCCATGCACTGGCTACACTCCCGAAGTCGGCGTAAGGCTGTTCAGGGAGGCTGCCTTAGGGGGATGCGATAATATCAAGGATGATGAACTTCTTGCTGATGCCTCCTTTAACACTGTCGAGCAACGGGTGAAGCTCTATATGGAGGCGGAGCGGCAGGTTTATGAGGAGACAGGCGAGCGTACACTTTACACAGTCAATATAAGTGACAAAATCCCTAAAGTTTTTGAGAATGCTAAACGAGCGGTGGAGCTTGGCTGCAATGCCATAATGGTGAACTATCTTGCCGTTGGTTTTCCTGTGCTTCAAGCATTAGCTGAAGACCCCGAGATAAATGTTCCTATCCTTGGTCATATGGATGTGGCTGGTGCTTTATATATGTCCCCTTACCACGGGATAAGCTCCCATATCGTGATGGGCAAGTTAGCTCGCCTTGCTGGTGCTGATGCAGTTGTCTTTCCTGCACCTTATGGAAAAGCCACTGTCATAGAGGACAAGTTCCTTAATGTGTGGAGGAATTTGACATTCCCAATGTACCATGTGAAGCCGGTTTTCCCCCTGCCTGGCGGTGGTATCACACCTGCTATGGTGCCGAAATTGATGAACACCCTGGGAAATGACATTGTAGTACCTGCAGGAGGCGGGATACATGCCCATCCACAAGGCCCTGTTGCTGGGGCAAAAGCATTTCGTCAGGCAATTGATGCCACTATGCAAGGCATTTCCTTAGAAGAAGCGGCTAGGGAACACCCTGAATTGGCCACAGCATTAAAGATCTGGGGTGACCCCTTTAAAGAGATTAAAGGAGTATAGAGGAGGGCAATATGGCTAAGGTTACAGTTTTAGGGGGGTGTGGAGCTGTAGGTAGTGTGGCGGCAGGGATACTTGCATCCAGCGATTTTTTTTCCGATGTTGTCGTTGCTGATATTAATATTCAGGAAGCCAACAAACTGGTTAAAGAGATTGGGAAAGGCAATGTTTCTGCTGTTCAGTTTGATGCTCATAGCAATGAAAGTATAAAAAATGCTATCGACGGCTCATCCGTGGTGCTGAATTGCGTCGGACCATTCTACGAATTTGGACCTCCAATAATGAAAGCGGTGATAAGTTGTGGAATAAATTATGTTGATATATGTGATGATTTCGATGCCACTGAGAAATTACTCGCTATGGATGAGGAGGCCAAAAGAGCTGGAGTTTCAGCGCTAGTCGGCATGGGGAGTTCTCCCGGACTGGCCAATGTATTGGTGAGGTTTTGTGCCGAATCTATGCTGGATGAGGTAGAGGTGGTTGATATTTATCATGCTCATGGTGGCGAAGATGTAGAGGGAGCAGCAGTGGTGAAACATAGGATCCATTCTATGGAAATGGGTATTCCCATGTTTCTTGATGGCAAATTCACCACAGTCAAGTTGTTTGATGAAAGCGGTAGAGCATTGGAGGGGGAGGCTGACTTTGAGGATGTGGGAAGATACAATGTTTATGCCTATCCCCATCCTGAGACGATAACTCTTCCGCGGTTTCTTAAAGGAGTGAAGAGGGTAACCAACCTGGGAACTGTGCTTCCACCAAGTTATGCTGAACTTATAAAGACAATGGTGAGGTCAGGCATTACCACGGAGGAGGCAATCGAGGTTCAAGGCCAAAAGATTATTCCTCTGGAGTTCGCTGTGGCATTCATAATTTCTCGAAGAGACAAACTCCTCCGGGAGGCTGGCTTAACTCACCCCATGGGGTGTCTAAAGATAGTGGTGAAAGGGTATAAAAATGGCAAAAAAAACACATATATCTTTTCAACGTCTTCGAGCAAGCAGGGTATGGGACAAGGGACAGGTATTCCTGCAGCGCTGGGGGCAATGCTCATGGGAAGTGACAAGATAAAGGAAAAGGGAGTTCT
>JAUWGN010000127.1 GCA_030606385.1 Dehalococcoidia bacterium | reverse complement strand
TTCCCATTTAATGAATGCCAGAATCCCCAGGACACCGGCTACAACCAGGCATATACCCAACATCGCCGGCAGCACAGAAAAACCGTACATTATCGCTATAAGGGCGAGGCTGTAGATTATGGAGCCAGTGAAGTCGAACTTCTCCCCTTTTGCCCCAGCCCATTCTCCCTTCAATTTCCACAAAATAAAAGCAATTGTTGCTAAGCCCAGAGGCACGATTACCAGAAAGATACTTCTCCAGCCAAAATGCTCGGTTAAAAAGCCGCCTAAAGAGGGACCAAGAGAAAGCCCTAGAAAAACTGCGGCAGCATTTATTCCCAGAGCTTTGCCTCTCTCCCCGACAGGAAATACTGATGTTAGGATTGCTATCCCGGTGCCAAAGATCATTGCCCCTCCGATTCCCTGCAAGACCCTGAAGGAAATAAGCAAGGAACCAGAAGTTGCAAATGCCGAAAGAAGAGAGGCGAGAGTATAGAGCAGCATGCCGTATGTGAAAATCTTCTTCCTTCCATATATATCTGCTATCCTTCCGAAGGGGAGAAGAAACATTGCTGCAGCTAGAAGGTATGAGGTAGCGACCCAGCTTAATAGAACTGCATTCATTGCAAATTCCTGCCCTATTGACGGAAGCGCAATGTTGATGGAAGAACTCATAAAGGGAGTAACGAAAGAGGCAAATGCTGCAACAAATAAGGCAGTCCTTTTAGTTGCCGCATTATTCATACTCATCCTCTCCATTATAATATAACTGATTTGTATAACCGCACTTCTTCACTCCCCCCAGCAGGGATGGTATTGAAAGTAGCCTTCGATACTTTTCCTCTTTGGAGGGCGCTCCTCTTCTAATTTTGCCAAGTTTCCCCTTAAAATTTCGCAAAAGCAAAGCGTTTCCATTCGACTTGAGTTTTTCCCTGCAACCAGTGAATAGGACATCAAAAGGGAGATTTGTTGGTAAGGCTGCCGGGTCGGGTTGACATCTAGCCTGGCCTTCTCTACAATCGTCCGCTAATGAAGGGTGGGGCAAAGAATGGCGATATGGCAGTTAGTCGCTTACTGCGACCACACACAGGGAGCCTTAGAGACGTGTCGGGGCGGCTGGATTCGGCCAGCGTTTCGGCAGTGGGGCTGCGGCTGACTGGTCATGGCCACCTTGTTACCGGTTATCTGCTTGCCGTTCCTGACCCTCATGTGTTGTCCATGGCTTGCTTAGCACCAGTACGTATGGTGCTTACAAGAGTGTCAGGGAAATTTTAGTCGAGGCTGGTTGTTGGCAGTTGCCTAATTGAACGGAAGAAGCTTGACGGCCAGGTGGTGCTGGAAGAGAGGTTAACGAGACCCAGGGATAGCGCAAAAGCCTTAAGATAAAACCAAAGGGGGATATGAAATGATTTTGGATTCACAAGAAAGAATTAAAGAATATACGGCGAAGGGATACTGGGGGAACAAATTACTTACCGATTATTTCAAAGAGCGTGTAAGTGAGGACCCTGATACAGTTTGCCTGGTGGATCCTCCTGATAAAGAGCAATTGGTGGGCTTGGCGCCAGAGAGGCTTACGTATAGAGAATTGGACCGGGCAGTAGATGCCACCGGAGAGGGTTTCTTAAGAATGGGTATTCAGAAGGATGACATTATTATCGTTCAGCTTCCCAATTGTTGGGAATTGGCAATGCTTTATTTGGCTATTGGCAGGGCTGGAGCCATCATCTGTCCTGTGCCAACACAATGGAGAGAATCGGAATTACGGTATGTTGGTGACCTAACTCAAGCCAGAGTGTTCATTACGATCGAGGAATTTCATGATTTTAACCATAGAGAAATGGTCGAAAAACTGCAGTCAAAGCTTCCCAATTTAAAACACATAATTTACTTACAAGAACTGAGAGAAATGGGGAAAGGAGAGATAACGGGTAAACTTGATGAGGTAAAAATAGATGCTAACGATATTTTTGCCGTTTGCTGGACTGCTGGCACTGAAATCGAGTCCAAGGGATGTCCTATGAGCCATAATAACTGGATTTTTGAAGGTACTGCAGAACTAGAGCAAACGGGGATCAAAAAGGGAGAAATACTACTAACTGCTGGTCCACTGATTAACATCGCTGCATTGGGAACAATATACGTTCCCTGGCTCATAGTCGGTGGTACAGTTGTGTTGCATCATCCCTTTCGTCCGGTGATTTGGCTGCGACAAATGATAGAGGAGAAGGTAAACTACACTCTTCTTGTTCCTGCACTGGTAAACGCTATAGCAAAGCACCAGATGGTAGATGAATTTGACCTGAGCGCTGTGAGGGCAATCAGCATAGGTGGAGCACCACCAGCCCTATGGTCCGCTCGGGAATTTGAAAGAAGGTGGAACATGGAAATCGGGAATATCTGGGGGATGAGCGAGGGGCCAGGCATTCATTCTGGACCACTGGATGCCCCCAATTTAGAGAAAAGGATAGAGGGATTGCCTCAATACGGTAAGCGAGGGGTAACATGGAACGCGAAGTACTTAACTAGAGGCGTTGAAACAAAACTCCTGGACCCTGAGACTGGCGAGGAAATAACTGAAGTGGGCCGTGTAGGAGAACTACTTTACAGAGGTCCAAATGTAATATCCGGTTACTTCAGGCAGCCCGACTTGACAGAAAAGGCATTTGATAAACAAGGGTTCCTTCGCACAGGAGACCTGTTCCGAATAATGGAAGGAAATTTCATTAGTTTTGTTGATAGAAAAAAAGATATCATAATTCGAGGCGGCTTCAATATCAGTTCACTGGAGGTTGAGAGTATCCTTCTTGAACATCCTAAGGTTTTGGATGCAGCAGCGGTACCGATGCCTGATGAAAGATTGGGCGAAAAGATCTGTGTTTATGTAGTTCCCAGAGAAGGAGAAAAAGTCACCCTGGGTGAGTTAACTTCATTTATGAAGCAAAAGAGTATCGCTATATATAAGCTTCCACAGCGACTTGAAATTACGGAGGAGATACCTAAAGACCGGAGCGGCAAAATCTTGAAAAATATACTGAAGGAAGATATCAGAAATAAATTGGAATCAAAGTGAACCGGTCCAGTTATTAGACCTGATGCAACATTTTGAGGAATTTCTTGATAGTCAAGTGCCCTGCTGGCTTTCGAATAGGCCGTGTGGGACTCGAACCCACGACGCCCTGATTAAAAGTCAGGTGCTCTACCAAACTGAGCTAACGGCCCATTGCGTTTATTTTTGTGTTAGTAGATCGGAGATATAGCAGGCAAATGATGGATGTACATCACAAATGAATCCGCCGTCAACTACCTCAACGTCGAAGGTAACCCTGCTCGGCTTTCTGGCAGGGTCACCAAATTTGCTAAGTCCAACTTCATCCCAGGGCATATCGTGTCCCAGTATTTCCAGAAAGCCTCTAACATCTCTGGGCTGGTCCAGCATCACCTCAAAAGGGAGGTGCTTTGCTAGCTGGCTTAATTGTTTGTCTTTCAGCTTTATACGCATATCGCTTCCACAGCGGGTGATGGGGCTCGAACCCACGACAACTTGCTTGGGAAGCAAGCACTCTACCGCTGAGTTACACCCGCAATTAAATATATTATCAAACTGGAGGGGTGTCGGTGTCAAGGATGGCAAAAAAAATTGGCTTATTGACCACCATTCGCTAT
>JAUWGN010000054.1 GCA_030606385.1 Dehalococcoidia bacterium | reverse complement strand
GATACACAGTTTCTATGCGAAAGAATGACTTACTATAGTTTCAGCTTACTAAGGCATAGATTCAATAATAAAGTTAGTGCTGTAGTTTGTCAGTTCAGGTTATATCTGGCATAATAAATCAGGCTTGCCATAACCTGGAGGGATCGCATAGTGGTCTAGTGCGGCCGCCTGCTAAGCGGTTACCCTGAGAAATTGGGGTCGTGGGTTCAAATCCCACTCCCTCCGCCACCAGTTAAATTACTTCGTGCTAGCAAGCCGCTCTTTTAAATAAGAGATCACTTTCACCGGTGTAGGGTCAACTTGATTCAGCATTGCTAAGTAATAACTTGTCCAATCTCCGAGGAATACAAGACTCATCATTTGAGCCAGCTTGTCTTTGCCCTGGCTATCGATAATCTCGTGCTTGACTTTGGCTTTCTGTAGAATTTCACTGGTTATTTGATAACGGGCCAGGATTCTTGGGTGTAAGGATGGTGAGCGAAGCAAAATTACATATGTGTTATCTGCCATTTCCTTGGGGAATTCATAACCAACCACAGAATTGTGATTGAGTTCAGAGAAAGTCTCATAAAAGGCCCAGGTTTTGCTATTTTCGTTGAATTGTCCCTTCCAGCGTTGTGCTACCGGGGAGAGGATACCAGCGCCATAGATGACTATCAGCTTGCCAAATAACCTTTGAGCAAGCTGCTTGGCTGAATTGCGGGATGTAGGTACATTTTCCGCTAGTTTGTCTAGAAGTGCTTCAAGCGTTTGGACTGCTTCCTCTATCCAGGCTGACTTACCTTCTATAAATCCCAATCTTGCCAGCAGTGATATTAACGGTATGAAGCTATAACCCAAGGCCGCTCTGGGTTGACAGACGTAATCTATGGTGAAAATTGGAATCTGTCTTGTTTGTGCTAAATCCTTTAGTTTGCCACCAGTGGTGATGGCCATTTTGGGGCAGTCTTTATCCATGGCTTGAGTGAAGCTGGACAACGTCTCCTCCGTGTTTCCTGAGTAACTGGAGGCAATAATCAGAGTTTTGGAATCAACAGAAGCTGGCAAGTCGTAATCTCGGTGAACAAGGATAACCGGCTTGGCTGAACTAGAGGCGAATTTTCTTAGTAATTCTGCGCCTATAGCTGAACCACCCATACCGCAAACGATTATCTTATCGATGCTGGCGAAATTGGCTGGCAAAATGAATTCGCTACTTTTCTGCCATGCCTCTCGCAATTGCTGGGGCAGCTGGTGGATGTGATTTCGCATCCCATCGGGATCATAGTGTTGGTATATCTCCAAGTCGTCAAGGTCTATCATAATCCTGCTAGCTTATTGCCTTCCTGCAGTAGTTTTGTTACTTTCTCAGGGCTTCCAGCTTCGGCATAAATGCGAACCAATGGCTCTGTGCCTGAAAATCTGATAAGCAGCCATGATTCGTCATCGAGAAGAAAGCGAAAACCATCGGTGGTGTCTATCTTGCTTACTTTTGTGTCAGCTATGGTATTCACGGAAAGCGAAGCAAGCCGATTAAAAATTGTTTGGCGTTTGCTTTTAGGGATGTGAAAGTCGGTGCGGGCGTAGTAATGAGGACCAACTTTACTGTAAAGATAATCGAGCAGTTGGGAAGGTGTCTTGCCTGTTTTGACCATAAAATCGAGGAAGTAAAGTCCAGCTAGGATGGCATCTCTCTCTGGAATATGCCCTCGGAAGCCATAGCCCCCGCTTTCCTCACCGCCAATCATTGCTTTCTTTTGTATCATTAGCGGAGCGACATATTTGAATCCCACAGGGGTTTCGTGGACAGGAACACCGAAAATCTGTCCGAGGCGGGAAAGCATGCTGGTAGAGGTCAGTGTCTTTACCATAGGACCTCGCTCACCGCAAACTTCCAATAAATAGAGACATAGCAGAGCGAAGACCTGATGTTGGTTTAGAAATGTCCCCCTCTCATCTATGATACCAATCCGGTCAGCATCTCCATCGGTAGCCAGCCCAATATCAGCCTTCTGCCCGACTATCAGTTGAGAAAGTCTGGTTAAGTTTTTGGCGATAGGTTCAGGTTGTATGTTTGGGAAAAGAGGATTTCTCTCAGCATGAATTTCAGTAATTTTCACATTTCCGCCTTTGAGAATTGTCTCAAAATATCCTGCTCCTGCCCCATACATGGAGTCGACAATTATGTTCAACTTCTGGCGACGCAGATCTTCAACATTAATAAGCTGTTTTAGATTATCGAGGTAGATAGGGCGAGGGTCTAGATAATCTATCAACCCTCTCTTCAAAGCCTTATCCAGTGCAATTTTTTTGATTTCCCCACTATGGGCAGCAGAGGCAATTTCTTTTTCTATCTTGCTAATGACCTCGTCTGAAACACTGGCGCCCTCCTTTGACCTGTATTTGAGTCCATTCCACTGTCCTGGATTGTGGCTTGCGGTGATGATGATAGCCCCAGCAGCTTTAGCGGCGGTAACAGCGTAGCTTATCACTGGTGTGGGGGCTGGTCTAAGGCATAAGTGGGTTTTAATACCGTTGCCAGCAATCACCTCGGCAGCGGCGGCAGCAAAGTCTTCGGAGGCAAAACGTGTGTCATAGCCAATGATCAGTCCTTTTTGATTTAATCCGTTTCTAGTGAGGTGATTAGCTATACCTTGGGAGCAAATGCGCACATTGTTAAAGGTAAAGTCTTCGGCTATAATTCCTCTCCATCCGTCTGTGCCAAATTTTATTGTGTGTTCAATCATAGTTTTTCTGGGGGGCTTGACAAAAATTTTTCAGGGTGCTAGACTATGAGTTTGTTTCATGTTTCTTCTTGCCTTTCAATTTTTATCAGGTCTAAATTCCCTCACTAAATATATTACAACACTTTGAATGCCTTAGGGTAGCTTTTTGGATTTTATTTTAAGGAGTAAGAATCGTGCCTGTATTGTCGATGCCTAGATATAATTTAACAAAGTCCTTTGCTAAACTTCCCGAGGTTGTTGAGGTTTCTCCTCTTATTCGGGTTCAGTTTGATTCGTTTCGTTGTTTCCAGGAAGAGGGTTTGAAGGGGTTTTTTGAGGAAATTTCCCCTATCTTGGACTATACGCGTAATAAATTGGAGCTACACTTTGGTAGTTACGAGTTCAGTGAACCCAAACACTCTGCTGAAGAGTGTCTTGCGCAAGGCATAACCTATTCTTCTCCTCTCAATGTCACCGTTCAGCTAATAGTCAAGGAGACGGGAGAAATTAAGCAACAGGAATTATTCTTTGGCGATTTTCCGCTAATGACTAATAGAGGGACTTTTATTATTTCTGGAGTGGAACGGGTAGTAGTAAGCCAACTGAGCCGCTTTCCTGGCGTTTATTTCACTTTACAGAAGGATCCTACTAGTGGGCGTGAGTTATGCTTTGCCAAGCTTGTTGCTGAGCATGGCTCGTGGCTTGATTTTGAGACCTCCAGCAGTAATGTTATCTCAGTAAGGTTAGGTGGGAAGAGGAAAATGGTTGTCACCACTTTATTGCGTGCTATAGGTTTTGAAACTGACGAAAAGCTAATTAACGAATTCCGAGATGTAGATAATTTGCCTGATCATTCATTCATTCGCTCCACAATAGAGCGAGATCCTTTGATTAGGACTAGAGCTGATGCCTTGGTTGATATTTACCGTAAATTTTCTTCTGGTGATCCTCCTAGCCTTGAGAGTGCTCAAGCATTGCTGAATAACTTTTTGTTCAATCCACGGCGTTATAGCTTGGGGAAAATAGGTCGCTACAAGCTTAATAAGAAATTAGGACTTGACCTTGCTCAAGAGCAGCTTGGCTTGACCCCTGAAGATCTGGTGGGAATAGTCCGTCATATTATCTTGATCAATAAGCATGAAGATATCCCTGATGACATCGATCACCTTGGCAATCGGCGGGCACAAACAGTAGGTGCCCTAATACAGAGGCAATTTCAGATTGGGTTACTGCGGTTAGAGAAAGCTATCAAGGAAAGGATGAGCATTCTTGGTCCTGAGGAAGCGACTCCAGCCTCGTTAATTAACATTCGGCCGATAGTAGCCACTATGAGGGAGTTCTTTGGCAGGTCGCAGCTATCTCAATTCATGGATCAAACTAATCCATTGGCTGAACTAACTCATAAACGGCGTCTCTCTGCCATGGGGCCTGGAGGGTTATCGAGGGAACAGGCTGGCTTTGAAGTTCGAGATGTGCATCATTCACATTATGGCCGTATTTGTCCTATAGAGACACCGGAGGGACCAAACATCGGACTCATTGGTTCGTTAGCTACTTACGCCTCGGTAAATAAGTACGGTTTTATAGAGACCCCCTACCGTAAGGTCATTCATGAGGTTCCAAATATTGAAGATGAGTTGTTGGGAAGAACAATACGGGAGGATGTGACAGACCATAGTGGTAAGGTTGTAATTCACTCAGGTACATTGATCACTAAGGGAATCGCTGATAAGCTTGCCTCTCTCCCCATACAAACAGTTAAAATAGTCCCCTTTGTTTCTGAGCAGATTACTCGCTTGACTGCTGATGAAGAGGAACAATATGCTGTTGCTCAGGCTAATGCTCCTGTTAATAGCAGGAGTGAGTTTATCCAGCAAAGGGTTGAAGTTAAGAAAGGTAGCAAATATTTTAAGGGATCTGTTGATAAGGTAGATTTTATGGATGTCTCTCCCAAACAGATATTCAGTGTTGCTGCCTCTCTTATTCCATTTCTGGAACACGATGATGCCAATCGGGCTTTAATGGGGTGTAACATGCAACGCCAAGCTGTGCCTTTGTTATTTCCCCAAGCCCCCTTGGTGGCCACAGGTATGGAAAAAGAGGTAGCTAAATACAGTGCAGAGGCAATATTTTCTCCCTGTGATGGCGTAGTGACTTCAGCCACTAGTTCGCAAATCATAATTAAGGATGAGAAAAACAAAGAGCATGTTTATGAGTTGAACAAGTTTGTTAGAACCAATCAAGGAACGTGCATTAACCAGTGTTCCGTAGTAAGTAAGGGGGACAAGGTTAAGAAGGGACAGTCACTCGTTAATAGTTGTGCGATGGAGGGAGGGGAGCTTGCTTTGGGGCAAAATGCTGTTTGTGCCTTTATGAGTTGGCGAGGATATAATTTTGAGGATGCCATTGTTATTAGTAAAAGGCTAGTCACAGACGATGTTTTCACCTCTATTCATATAGAGAAACATGAAATTGAGGCGCGTGACACGAAGCTTGGTCCTGAAGAGATTACCAGAGATATACCAAATGTAAGTGAAGAAAGCCTTAGCGAGCTTGATGAGCAGGGCATTATACGCATAGGAGCTGAAGTAAGTTCCAATGATATATTGGTAGGGAAAATTACCCCTAAGGGCGAGACTGAGCCTTCCGCGGAGGAGAAGTTACTAAGAGCGATATTCGGGGAAAAGACACGCCAGGTGAAGGATAGTTCTCTTAGAGTGCCGGCTGGTGAGGAGGGGAAGGTGATCGATATAAAGGTACGCTCTCGCGGTATCCATGCCGAAATGCCAATCGGAGTAAATAAGATTATATGGGTATGGGTTGCGCAGAAACGCAAGCTATCAGTGGGCGATAAAATGTCAGGCAGGCATGGCAATAAAGGCATTGTTTCGATCATATTGCCTGAAGAAGATATGCCTTACTTATCTGATGGCACACCTGTAGATATTGTCCTTAATCCTCTAGGTGTTCCATCTCGAATGAATATTGGACAGGTTTTGGAAGCTCATTTAGGCTGGGCAGCTCGCATCTTGGGCTTCAAAGTGGTTAACCCCATTTTTGATGGAATTGACATTGCCGGGATTGAAGATTATTTAGCCATGTCTTGGATAGCATGGAAAGCTGGTGCTGTCTCTCTATATCAAGATGGCTTGACCGGAGGGGTAGCTGATTTTGAGGAAATTGATGCTTGGCTCACTGCTCGAGGACTTGATAGGGGAGAGATAGAGGAAGTGATCGCTGGGAAACATAAAGGAAAGGCAAGAGAAGCTGCTTTGCGTTTATGGCTTGAAGATTTGGGCATAAATTCTCGGGATTTGAGTGGGGGTGAATTGGAACGAGAAGTGCAGAAGATTTACAAAGAACGAAGAGTTTATCCACCTACCTTTGGGAAAATGGAGCTCAGAGATGGCCGAACTGGGAAGTCTTTTCACCAAGCTGTGACTGTTGGTGTTGTTTATATGATGAAGTTGATACACCTTGTTTCAGACAAGGTGCATGCTCGCTCTACCGGACCATATTCGCTTGTCACCCAACAACCTTTAGGCGGGAAAGCTCGATTTGGAGGTCAGCGCTTCGGGGAAATGGAGGTGTGGGCGTTGGAAGGTCACGGTGCAGCTTATACACTTCAAGAAATGCTTAGTATAAAATCGGATGACATTGTTGGTCGCTCTAAAGCTTACGAGGCTATCGTTAAAGGCGAAGATGTTCACCATCCTGGCATCCCCGAAGCATGTAAGGTGCTGTTTATGGAACTGCGTAGCTTAAGCCTTGCCGTGGAGTTGCTTAATGAAGGAAGGAAGCAGACAAGCTTCTCTACAGTGGACACTTCGGAAGATTCAAAGCCGGAATAAGAAATCGAGGTATAAAAAGAAATGTCTGATTTTGATGATTTTGACGCTATTAGGATAAGCCTTGCCTCGCCAGAGCAGATCAGGAGTTGGTCTCATGGCGAAGTAACTAAGGCGGAGACCATAAATTACCGCACATTAAAGCCAGAGAGGCACGGCTTATTCTGTGAGAAGATTTTTGGTCCCGTCAAAGACTATGAGTGTCATTGTGGGCGATATAAAAAGGTACGGTACAAAGGCGTCATCTGTGAAAAATGCGGTGTTGAAGTTGGTCCATCTAGTATGCGAAGGGAGCGCATGGGGATTATCGAGTTAGCAGCACCGATTGCCCATATCTGGTTTACCAAGCTTGTGCCCAGCCCGATCAGTCTCCTCCTCGATGTCACGCCTCGAAACTTGGAGGGAGTCAT
>JAUWGN010000085.1 GCA_030606385.1 Dehalococcoidia bacterium | reverse complement strand
CATAGTTTCCAGTTATAGCCTGAAGAATAGCTAAGGCTCGATTATTCTGAAAGCCATTTATGTGTTGATCTAAAGAATTTATGCCTTGGATAATCGAAGCAGATTTAGCGCCTGCGAATACTCGGCTGATATTCCTGATTTTAGCAATCGGAATCCCACATGTTTGTGAAACTTTCTCTAGAGAGTAGTCCTTCACATGCTCAACTAACTCATCAAAACCAGTGGTGTATTTTTCTACAAAATCCTTGTTATAGAGGTTTTCGGCTATGATGAAATTCATCATCCCCAAGGCCAGAGAGCAATCCGTGCCAGGCCTTAGCTGAACATGAATACCTCTTTTGGCCATAGGGATCCGTTTGGGATCTATGACAATGAGCTTTAGCCTTCTATCCAAGGCATTATAAATCTTAGCAGCTAAAGGTGGCTCTGAAGCATCAGGATTATGACCCCACAGAATAATGCATTCAGAGTTTTCAGGATCCTCCAATGGGTATGTGCCAAATGTTAAAAGACGAGCCATGACGCGAGAACGGAAGCAATGAGCTTCAATAGAGAAAAAGTTAGGCGTTCCATAAACACCGCGAAATCTCTGAGCAAAAGCCGATATCTCGATATTTTCCGCTCCAATTGATCCTACAGAGAAAGCTACCGACTGCGGCCCACACACATCCTTGATTTTTTGAAGCCTACTGGCTATGGTATCCAGAGCTTCCTCCCAAGAAATCCTTTTCCATTTCCCATCTTTTTTCCTTATAGGGTACTTCAAACGATCAGTAGAATAAATGTAATCTGGCAGGGCCCAGCCTCTTGGACATAAGACACCCCGGTTTAATGGATGCTCTGACATTCCCTCTACCTTATTAATCATACCATCCTTGACATAGACATTTATGCCACACGCCATGAAGCATAACATGCAAGCCGTCTTGATGACCCTTGCTTCACCTGGCAAATCTTCCATTATATTCTTCCTCGTTTCACAATATTTTACTAAAAATCTTATCTCTTAGGATACATACCACACTGCAGACACCTGTCAGCCTCACGAAGAGCAGCCATCTCTGTAAAACCAAGCTCAACCTCCTTGAAGCTCCGGATCCTCTTTTTAAGAGGGAGGACAGGCATTTTCTGACGCCTTCGCTTCTTGACCTCCACTACATCAAGATTCTCAATACCTATGATATTCGGTGCTTCTTCTTCGCACTCCAGGCTCTGTCCGGTTAAATACTTATCGATAGAGATGGCCGCTTTTCTCCCAGCAGCAATAGCTTCAACGACAGTAGCAGGCCCACTTACCACGTCGCCACCAGCAAATACACCGCTAACATTTGTAGACAAACTATGAGAGTTAACCCTTATTGTCCTTCGGGAAGTAATATCAAACTTTTCTTTGTCCAAAAAGGAAAGGTTTGGAAATTCTCCGATTGCAGGAATAACCATATCAACTTTAAGGACAAATTCTGAGCTCTTGATAGGAATCGGAATTCTACGGCCATTAGCGTCCGGCCCGCCCAATTCCATTCTCATGCACTCCACGTTTGCGACTTGGCCATTCTTACTCCCAATTCTAACGGGTACGGAAAGGTCCATAATCTTAATTCGCTCTACTTCAGCGGCTTCCACGTCTTCTCTATAAGCTCGCATATCCTCCTTCGACCGACGGTAGACTATAATAACTTCCTCTGATCCTAGTCGAAGTGCTGTTCTGGCTGCGTCAATGGCCACATTACCCCCACCCACTACAACCACTCTCTTCCCTATCTTGACGCTTCTACCTAAATTGATTTTCCTGAGAAAATCAATACCATAGTAGATACCTTCCATATTCTCATCAGATACATTCAGTTTAATGCTCTTATGGGCACCTACAGCAATAAAAAATGCCTTATATCCCTGTTGTGACAAGCTTTCTAAAGTCAATCCATCCATCCTTAAAGGACTATTAAGTTTTATTTCAACACCAAGTTTTTGAATCTTCTTAATCTCGATTTGAAGTATATCCTTAGGCAGACGGTATTCCGGAATGCCAACTGCCAACATCCCTCCGGCCAAGGGCAGCGCTTCAAAGATAGTCACGCCGTAGCCCATTTTTGCCAAATTGAAGGCAGCTGTCAAACCCGCAGGACCAGCACCTAAGATAGCCACCTTCTCTTCTTTCGTTCTTGTTGCATGGGGAGTCTCCTTCATGCTCCTTCTCGATACTCCTGTATCGACAACAAAGCGTTTAAGCGCATTTATAGCAATGGGATCGTCGAGCCCAGCACGATTACACTTTACCTCACAAGGGCGGGAACACACCCGGCTGACTGAAGCAGGCAGGGGAATCCTCTCTTCAATTAGATCAAGTGCATTTTCATACTGACGCTGAGTGACAAATTCAATATAACCCCGGACATCAATACCCGCAGGGCATGCTGCCTTACATGGAGGAACAAGTAGCCACGGTGAAGGCGGATTGACAGCACCCTTCGGCCATTGAACACAGGTTACTGTTTCATATTTCTCATCAGCCTCGCTGCAGTATCCACATGCAGCGCATTTCACAATATCATCGGCTGTTCCGGCTTTAGCTTTGAAGGGCCAATCAGGATCACAAAGGAGAGCTCGTCCCAGACCTATAATATCGGCCTTATCATCTTTCAGAATTCTCTCAGCTAAGTCAGGCGTTCGTATTTTCCCAGCTGTCACAATGGGAATAACAAATTCAGCGTCTCGGAGATATTTGCGAATCTCAGCAGCCAGATAGACATTTGCCCCGTCAGGATTCCACCACCTTGGGCTCATACGCGAGCCACTATATCCTGTACCAGCAAAGGGAGGAGTGTTAGGTGGAGGTGCTTCCGCATCCTCAAAGCGCTCTCCAGCTGAGATACTTATATAGTCAACACCAACCTGGACCAAACATCTCACTATGCGTGTACTCTGCAACAAAGTATTTCCTTCTTTCGTAAACTCCTCACCATTTATCCGCACACCGACCGGAAAATCTCTTCCCACCGCATTCCGGACTGCCAGGATTACCTCTGCAGGCAGTCTCACTCTCCCTTTAAAATCCCCTCCATACCTATCCTTCCTCTTATTCATCAATGACAAGAAAGAGGCAAGAGTGGTAAAATGTGCCATATGGAGTTCAATAAAGTCAAAGCCTGCCGTTTTTGCACGCTGTGCTCCGCTGGCGAACTGTTCGGGTATGGCCTGTATCTCTCTACGCTTTAAGTCTTCAACTTTCTGTCTCCATCCACTTCGGGCGATTTTTAAAAAATGAATAAGTTGGAGCCCTATTTTTATATCAGAATTAACACTTCGCACCGCGTCTGCGAATTTGTTCATATCCGGTACATACTTATCATCATCGATTCGCAAGTTAAACGAACTCTTTGAAGGCTGAACGACTGCTGGTTCTATCACCATAGCCCCAAGGCCACCTCTAGCTATTCTTTTGTACCTTTCTATGAGAATATTTGTGATATGTCCATTTTCCGCAGCTAGTCTAGATACCATTGGGGTTAAGAATATTCTATTGGGAAAGGTACATCCCGCCACAGATATTGGTGAAAAAAGCTTTTCGTATCTCATCGCATCAATTTCTCTGTTGTAATATGTTGCACTACTTGGGCTAATGCTGCTTAGCCTTGTATACTCTGCACAGCATCGCTCTAAGCGGCCATCCTCCACTAATTTTATTGCAGTAATCTGGGTCATCAGAGGTAACAACGTTAATATTTGACTCCCACACTCCATGCAGCCATGGCTCCTCCCCTCGCAGCTCTGGAAACCACCATCCATGTTGAGCATGAATCACCCTTGGATCGATCCCATCGAAATAACGGCATTTCTGCCTAACTCTCCCCCTAGGAGTCTCGATCCATATCCAGTCCCCATCTTCAATACCCAGCTCCACTGCTTTTTTAGGATTCATCTGAGCAATTGGATCTGGGTGCTGCTTTCTTAAGGATTTAATCTGACGATGCTCTGAGTGATACATTGGCAGAAACCTGCCTCCTGTAATCAGGATCAGAGGATAATCTTTTGCCAGATCAGGAGTACTGATTGGACTTTCGGGGGGCTCCTGATAATAAGGTAATGGGTTATAACCCAACTTTTCCAATATAGTTGAGTAAAGTTCTAACTTTCCTGTGGGTGTAGCAAATCCCACTCTCTCATGTTTTTGGTATCCTGAGCCAAAAGATACATGACCCCCTGTCTTAACCACAAAGTCCTTAAGGCTAGCATAGCCCAAAGGTGCCAGCCGATAACCATAAGCTTCTTCAAGAGTCTTCCACGGCCAGTATTCTTCCTGCCCAAGGCGGATTCCTAATCCACGCCAAAAATCATAATCGGTTCTCCTTTCATACTCCCCTCCCTTTTCTCCAGACAGTGGGGCCTCTCCACCAGCTAGGAAGCCTGCAGTATCAGCGGCGGTACTCAGAGAGGGTCTTTCTAGCCATGAGGCACTTGGGAGCACATAGTCGGCCAGCTCAGCGCTGGGGGTAAGCCAGAAATCCATAACCACATAAAGTTCAAGCTTTTTCAGCGCTTTATATACCAGTTTTGTGTTAGGCATTGTAATCATGGGATTGCTGGCCAAGGATATCATGGCTTTGACGTGATAGGGTTTATTCATGAGCATGGACCGGAATACGGATGGAGCATGAGCGAAGGAATGATGACCTCGGGACATCTGTCGGCCCCATACTCTCTTCACATTCTCTTGGATAAGGTCGTAGCCTGTCCAAGAAAGTAATTTAAACCGGTCAGCACCCAACTGTTTTTTTTTCTGTTCAAGAGGAAACTTATTGTTGAGTTCAATCTCAGATTCAGGTACATATTGTGGGGTTGGAGGGCGACCTATATCACCACCTCTGACATCGATGTTGCCTGTTATCGCCGGCAGAATGAATCTAGCATGGAGAGCTTCGACGACATTAGCTAGCTGTTCCAATCCCATATAATTAAAAGATGTCGCTGGCATGCTTGAAGTATACATCCTGGCTGCTTCTCTAATCTTATTGGCAGGAACCCAAGTTATTTTTGAAACCTCTTGAGGGGAATAATCTCTAGCTCGTTCAGCAAGCTTATCGAAACCATAGCACCACTTCTCGACAAATTCCTTATCATAAAGTCCCTCATCTATGATGACATTTATCATGCCCATCAGTAAGGCACAATCTGTACCAGGTCTGAGCTGCAACCATATGTCAGCCCATTGGGCTGTCTCCGTGCACCTTGGATCCACCACAATAAGCTTAGCCCCTTTGCTGGCTGCCTCAACTATCTCCAGAGCAATTACCGGATGGGCGGCGGTGGTATTGGTGCCGATAGCCAGAATGCAGGCGGCGTCTCCAATCTCACTGATGGAGTTGGTC
>JAUWGN010000128.1 GCA_030606385.1 Dehalococcoidia bacterium | reverse complement strand
AGGGATTTAGAGGCTGAGGGTATTCCCACATTAAGGCTGGAAAGACAATATGGTCCCCTGGCTGATAGCGGCAGGCTGAGGACAAGGGTTCAGGCATTTTTAGAGAGGATAGGAGGGTGAAAAAATGAAGGAAAAAGCTACGCAAGCCAGTTTCCCCCGGGCACTTTTCACGATGCTTGGGATGCTATCTGGCACTCAAGCAACTGATAAAGAGGTCAGGGGTATGATGAAAGCGCTGCCAGCGATGTCCGCTATGATGGAGACATTCATGCTTGAACCAGATATCAGAGAAGTCGGGTTGCCCTTCCTGGAGATACAGAGTTCTTATCTTCAAAATCTCAGCAATGCCCACAAGGAGGGGAAGAAAATAGCCTTTGAAAACTTTAACTTTCCTCCAGCAATATTGTATGCCATGGATGTAGTCCCACTGTCCCCCGAAGTCATATCGAGCTTCCTGTCAATAGGGGTCCCTAAGGGTATCTTCAGGTTTCTCGATTACACTTCGGGCATAGGCATTCCAGAGACCATGTGCACTGCTCAAAGGGGAGGAGTGGGCGTCATATTATCAGGTCTGATTGAAAAGCCAGATATGGTGCTCAATATGGCCTCTGGAAGCTGCGATACAAACTCAAAAATGTTTGACTTTATATCTGAATACCTGCATATCCCGTTCTGTAACATTGATGCTCCACCGTATTGGGATGAAGGTGGAGAGATGATAAAGTATTATCAACAGGAATATAGAAAGTTGGTAGCGTTCCTGGAAGAGCAGACTGGAAATAAGCTGGATGAAGATAAGCTGCGGCAGTGCTGCAAAGAAGCTCAGAAGCAGGACGAGTATGTCGCTGAAATCTATGATTTAAGAAGGGCTGTCCCCAATCCGGTTCCGGCTATATTCAACTTCATGATGTTCGGAACAAGATTTATGTCTTCAGGAACTCCTCAGGCGACAAAGGTGATGGAGACTATGTACGAGGTGGTGAAGGAGAGGTACAAAAAGGGAGAAGGAGTTTTACCCAGGGAGAAGGCGAGGGCTGGCTTCGTTTACCTCGGCCATTTTACCATGGGTGGAGAGTTTTGGAGATGGTTGGAACACAACGGAATCTCACTGATAATGGAGGGGCTAGCAATACTCGGCCACCAGCATTATACCATAGATACCTCAACCGTAGATACCATGCTCGATAGCTTAGCCGGGCAAGCACACAACAACATAATGACCAAGCAAATAAGGGGACCCCTTGATTATCCCGGTCAGTGGTTTGAAGACATAGCTACGCTGTCTAAAGACCTTAACCTGGATTGTGCTATATATCTTGGCACGCTGGGATGCAAGAATACCTGGGGAGGCATCAAGGTGCTGATGAAAATGATTGAAGAAGAGTTAGAGATACCAACCCTCATCATGCATTCAGATTCCTGGGATGACCGAGTTACTCCCTGGCCAACTATTAGAGACCAGATTGAGGAGTTTATTAACACAGTGGTGGTGCAATGATTGTCGCTGGTTGTGATGTCGGTTCCTTAACTGCTGAAGCCGTCATAATGAGCGATGGGGAAATTTTATCCTCGGAGATTATCGGGGTCAGGCCAAAGCCAGAGCAATCAGCCAAAGATGTTATGGATAAGGCGTTACAAAAAGCTCATCTTGCTCTGGAAGACATAGATTATTGTGTCAGCACAGGTTATGGTAGGGAAAGGATTCCATTCGCCAGGGACAACATATCCGAGATATCCTGTCACGGCAAGGGAGCACACTGGCTTATCCCTTCGGTGAGGACCGTAATTGATGTTGGTGGTCAGGATTGCAAGGTAATCAGGGTCGATGCAAATGGCAAGCTACAAAATTTCATTATGAACGATAAGTGTGCTGCGGGAACGGGGAGATTTCTTGAGGTTATGGCGAAGACATTAGGGATAAGGCTTGATGAAATTGGTCCTTTATCCCTCGCGGCAAGAAATCCTGTTGTTATTACTAATATGTGCAGCATCTATGCTCAGACCGAGGTGGCGGCATCCATCGCCCAAGGAGCGGACCAGCATGATCTGGCTGCCGGAATCACCAAGGCTATGGCAGAGAGGGTGAACAGTTTGGTAGTGAGAGTCGGCGTGGAGGAAGATGTGGTAATAACAGGAGGAGTAGCTAAGAATATCGGTGTGGTTAAAAGCCTGGAGGTAATGTTACGGGTAAGCACAAAAAAGTTTAATGTGGACCCTCAGATTGTGGGAGCTCTGGGAGGAGCGCTGTTCGCAAAAGAAAAATTTTTACAAAAATGATTGCAGCCGGATGTGATGTAGGAAGCCTGACGACAAAAGTCGCTATAACCAGGGATGGCTCGATTATATCCCATCATATCGTCGAAACGGGATTTAAGCCTGACCTGGCAGCAAAGAATGCTATGGATGGAGCACTTTCAAAGGCTAATCTATCAATTGATGATGTAGGATATTGCGTAAGCACTGGCGATGGTGGTAAAAATGTCTCGTTTGCCGGCAAGTATGTATCGCAGCTTCCCTGCCTTTCTAAGGGAAGTTACTTTTTTATTCCCTCGGTCAGGACAGTCGTTGATGTAGGCGGGAATGCCACCAGGGCTATTAGCGTTGGTAAGGAGGGGAGAGTTTTGAGTTACCGTCTGAACGATAAATGTGCTGCCGGCGGCGGGCGTTTTTTTGATGTTTTAGCTGAAGCACTGGAATTAAAACTCGATGACCTGGGTCCCTTATCCCTGCAATCGAAGAGCCCGCTTGAAATCGCCAGCCAGTGCACTGTATTTGCTGAATCTGAAGTTATATCTCTTCTTAACGATGGGAAAGATATAGTGGATATTATAGCTGGCGTCAACCAGTCGATAGCCTCAAGAATAGCGAGTCTGGTCAGGAATGTCGGCGTCAAGGAAGATGTGGTCATGACGGGGGGAGTAGCCAAGAATATCGGGGTAATCAAGAGCCTGGAAGGATGGCTTGGGGTTGGCATAAAAACGGTGCCAGCAGACCCCCAGATTGTGGGTGCAGTAGGCGCCTCTCTACTTGCCGAGAAGGAGTTGCAGGAGAGTTGAAAGCATTTGACCGGGATATAACAAGGCTGAGGGAATATATAGCAAAGAGAGGGGAAATCGGGAAGAAGGTCAGTCGCCTGGATTTCGGGAATGGAGAAGACCTATCAAGTTTTAGCAGTGAAGGGAAGCCGACAATCATTTTGCGTGAGGATACCTGGGTTGAACTCGGAAATCCGGGAACCGCCTCTTTAGCCGTGGTTCTGTTGACCGAAAGCCTTGAACTGGTTAATGATGGAGCCATCTCACTGGTAGGTCCAGACATCCCGGAAGTAAACGGAAGCCTCCCCTTTGCCCAGATTCTACTGGTCGGGTCTACCACGCTAAAAGACGAGGATTACAGGAAGCTAAATTCAGCTCAGTATGAGCTGGATTTGAAGGGTTATATGATTAAGAGCCTTCCCTCCGGGCTGAGCATCTGGAGCAGGATAAGTAAGGATAGTGTCCAAGACGGTCTTTCGTTTGCGGTTCTGGGAAATGCGCTGGGCGATAGTTTTAAGTCACGGTTTGACCTTCAATCGCTGGAGGTTATCTTTGTGACCTCAAGCGAGGACGATGTAAAGGAGCTCGGGGATATATCCAAT
>JAUWGN010000053.1 GCA_030606385.1 Dehalococcoidia bacterium | reverse complement strand
ATACTTAGCCACTATTTATGATGAACCTAGCTAAATCAAGAAACAATGTGCTGTCCTACAGCTATGAGGTAAGTTGACTCTTGTTTATTATAAGAAGTGCACGGCAAATTTGTCAAGAAACGCGGTCTACATCAATTTCCTTAAGAACGGTTTAAGGAAGTGGTGAGCTAGCGATAACACCACAACACGTGTTGCCACCCCAATCATGGCATCCCGTGTAAAACCCATAATGGCAACACCCAAAGCAGTGGCTGCCACAGCTGGAAAACATAGTTTTTCCAAGGCAACTTAAATTTCTCGGTCATCTAGCACTCCTTTCAAGTATCAATGATTAGTTTTGTAAAACTCACTGTACGGTCTCCCTACACAGCTATGGCAGTATTCCAACAGCAGGGACAGTGTTTATCAATTTCACAGTTGAAGCACGTACCCAATTACGCTAGAATACGGATGACCGGGAAATGCGAATAACAGGCGGTAGAGCTAAGGGAATACAACTAAAAACGCTGCAGAAACGCTCGCTTCGGCCCACCACAGATTTAGTGAGACAAGCAATTTTTTCTATCTTGCAGAACATGCCCAGTAATTGGCGGCGCATTGCTGACTTATATGCCGGCACCGGGGCTCTGGGCATCGAGGCTTTAAGCCGCGACGCAGAATGGGTTGATTTCGTTGACCAAAGCAAAGAGTGCTGTGACCTTATTAAACATAACTTGGAAAAGACAGGATTTTCGGACAGAGCTCACGTTTATTGTTGCAACATGAACAAAGCAACTACATTCCTCAACAGCAATTACGATGTTGTTTTTGTCGACCCGCCATACTCACTTTCATCTATGGACAACGTAGTAGCAACCATAGCCAAATCAGAGCTTATAGGAGCCAATTCTATGGTAGTGCTTTGCCACACAAAGCGCTTTTCACCAAATCCTGTTTATGGTAAACTACATCTGGTTAAGCAATTTCATTATGGCGATACATCTGTTTCTATTTATCTTATCGGAGAGTAAACAATGGTAACAGCAGTATATCCCGGCAGCTTCGACCCCCTAACTAACGGACATCTTGACATCATTACCAGAGCGTGTGCTTTGTTCGATAAGTTGATCGTTGGCATTTATGATAAACCTGATAAACAAATGCTCTTCTCCCTAGAAGAAAGAGTCGCTTTAGCCAAGGAAGCGACGACCGATTTCCATAATGTCCATGTTAAATCTTACTCCGGGCTTACAGTGGACTTCATCCACAAGGAAGGGGGAAGAGCAATGATACGTGGACTGAGGATGAATTCCGATTTTGAGGCAGAGTTTGAAATAGCAGCAATGAATAAGAAACTGGCACCTGATATAGAATTAGTTTGCCTGATGGCAAGCTCTGAATACCAGTGTTTAAGTGCAAAATTAATTAAAGAGGTAGCAAGCCTTGGAGGTTGCCTCACGGGATTGGTCCCCGAGCATGTTGCTGTTGCCTTAAACAACAGGTTGTCCAAGACGCAACTCGAAGCTCCTACACAAAGGGCCTGACGTTGAAACAAAATTTGTCGCAAATAAGGAGGTAATAAAGGGATGGCATACAAAATCACCGATGAATGTATTAGCTGTGGCGCTTGTGAATCGGAATGTAAAAACGAAGCGATAAGCGAGGCCGAATCAATCTACGTAATCGACCCGGATAAATGCACTGAGTGTATAGGATGGTCCGAATCATCAAAGTGTGTTGAGATATGCCCTGTAGACTGCTGTGTTCTAGACCCAGCGTACCAGGAAACCCGCGAGCAACTTTTGGAGAAGTGGCGAAAGCTACATCCAGGCGAGACTCCAACTGTTACCTAAAAGAAGCAATTGCACCCATTAGTGAGAGGTAAAAAGCCTTTTGCCATACTCAGGAACAGCTTTAAACTGACTCCAAAGTGACCTTTCGCTATAAGCCCTTATGCTAACGTAACAATCCCCACAGCGATTATGACGCGAAAATTTCTGTATCATCTCTTTTTGGCTGGAGTATTTGTTGCGCCATAGTGAACACGGGACAAAAGCCCCATCGGGCATTACCACAAAGAACCTTATACCCGCTTTACAGTTTGGTATACTCCCCTGCTCCAGGAACTTCAAGGTATCCAGAAGTTCAGCTTCAGGGTTAAATATATGATTAGTCTGCCTCTGCAACTCCACAAGCTGTTGAGCAGTCTGGCGTAAGATTTCCCGTTCCTCCTCACCATCAATGCAATAAGTCCTGTCACCCGTCCGCCTTGCCGTATATGCGCTGTACGATATGAATACATTCCACTCTTCAGCCTTGCTAGCTATAGGCAAAACTTCCTTCAGATTATCCCTGGTTATAACTGTGTTCAAGATAATATTCTTGAACCCGAATTTTGCCAGTTGGGGAATTGTTTGCTCCAAATGGTCATACAAGCCCCGATGCCGCCGGAAGCGGTCATGCCTTTCATCGGGAAAATCAAGCGATACTGAAAACTGATTCACACCAGCATCGTGTAACTCAAGATAATTATCTTCGTTTAATAGCACACCGTTGGTAACAAATATCAAATAAGGGAGTCCATCAGGTTGCTTGATAGCCTTCACCATCTCTACTACATCCTTGCGTAGAAACGGCTCACCACCGGAGATTTGCACCACGGGAGGCTTTAGCAATCTGGTTAGCTTACCATACTCATGTGGCTGAAGCTGCTTCTCATCTTTTATCATGCCGCCCAAATCACAATGTCGACAGTTACAGTTACAAGAAAGAGTCACTTCATAAGAAACCACCAAAGGGCGATTTGTTATATAGCTACCTATTGCCTTCCCGGCAAGCTTGAGTCCTTGCAATACCGAAAAGTTCGTCATTTGCTACCAATAGTCGTCACACTTCTACTTGAAGCCAATCACCACACAGTTATCGAGCCTTGAAGGATATGCTAAGGTTATCTTGTTCATAACTCTTCCCCGAGTAGAGCAAGGGTGGAGCAGGGACCTTGCTAGCTCATACGCCTTAAACCATTTCAACAATGGTATAACTACCATAAGTAAACTTATGGATTCCCCGTAGTTGATGGAAGACAAATTCTTAAACCCGCCATTCTTCAGAATGTTCTTAAGACTTCTGGTAGTAAATTGATTGATGTGAATTCTCCTCACATTCCACCACCTTTTTCCCATGATTCTTGCAGGTATTCCTCCAAAGTCTGGTGTTGACGCCACCAGCAACCCTCCAGGTTTAAGTACTCTACGGACCTCTTTAAGAACTGTAAGCGGTTGGGGGAGATGCTCCAGAACTTGCCATAGAGTCACCACATCAAAATTGTTTTCCGGAAATTGCATCTCTTCAAACAGGCCTACCTCCACATCTAAACCAAATTCCCTTTTGGCATATTCTGTCGCGTCCTGTGACAACTCACCGCCTTTCGTAATATACCCAGCCTTGGAAGCATTAAACAAAAAAAAACCTTCCCCACAACCTACATCTAAAAGCTTCGTATTGCTCTTATATTTTCTTATTAATTTCACCTGCGCTTTAGTAGCACGTAAGCGATTTGCCCGAACAATAGACACATCGCTACTCTTCATTCCAGAGTAATTGCCGTTGATTCGGCTTGCTTTCTCAATTGGATTTACATATACAAGATGGCACTTTCGACACTTGACATGCTTTCCATATTTATCCCCAGGAAGCATATAGACCGTATCTATACCATCTTGAAGGTCACCCTCCCCTATATTGGATTCGAACAGCACCTCAAAGTCATTTTCCCCACAGTTAGGGCAATTACGATGCTCTACCAATGAAGCCATCTTATTTTGTAGCTTGCTTAAAGCTGCCTGGCTTTCTCATGAGCAGCAATAACAGCTTCAAGAATACTGGACCGAAAGCCTCCCCATTCCAACTGAGCCAAAGCTTCAGCAGTCGTCCCACCGGGCGAAGTAACCATGTTTCTCAGCTCAGCAGGATGTTTCCCCATTTTTTCAACCATATGGGCAGAACCCAGTATCGTCTGTATTGCCAATTCTTTAGCCACTTTGTGAGACAAGCCAATATAGACACCAGCATCAGTAAGCACTTCAATAAATAGAAATACATAAGCTGGACCGCTGCCACTTAAAGCCGTGGCCATGTCTATATATTTTTCCTCGGGAAAATAAATTTCCTTACCTAAGGCACTAAGTATGGAGCGAGCCATCTTCTTATGTTCCTGATTAACTTCAATCGTGGTAGTCCAAACAATCATCCCTTCACCGATTCGTGCAGGCATGTTAGGCATAGCACGGATGATATGAGGATAAGTTAAGCCATCACTCAAAGTAGCTAAGCTAGCGCCAGCCACTATGGACAATATAGCTTGTTCGCGAAGTGAACCTTTTATCACCTCCATCACCTCTGTCAAATTCTCGGGCTTAATTGCCAGGATAACTACATCAGCATTTTCCACCGCCCTTTTACTATCGGCAGAGGTTTTCACTTTATATTCTCTGGCTAATAGTTCCCGCCTCAACTCATTCACATCGCTAACCACAATATCCTGAGGTGAAACTACTTTTTGAGCCAAAAGGCATTTAACCATTGCCTCTCCCATCATTCCACCACCGATAAATACTATTCTCATACTCTTCCTCCTTTATCTAAACCCCAGCTTTTCACTTCACCACAATATTCATCACTCGACCAGGAATGTAGATGATTCTATCAATTTCTTTGCCATTAATATAAGCCTTAACTCGCTCACGATTCAATACCAACTCCTTAGCCTCAGCTTCAGTTATGGAAGCGGGCACAACCAGCTTATCACGCAGCTTTCCGTTCACCTGTATTGGCAGTGTAATTTCCGCCTGTTTAGCAAGCTCTTTATCGAACTTCGGCCAGGATTGATTATGAATGCTGTAAGAATGACCACTTCTAACCCATAACTCCTCAGCAATATGGGGGGCGGTTGGAGCAAGAAGAAGCAAAAAGTAGCTAATAGCCTCTTGCCACAGCGAAAGCGAGACGTTCCTCACCTCCCGCACTCTGGATAACCAATTGGTTAACTCCATAAGGCTGGCTATCATAGTGTTAAAGCGAAATTTTTCCAAATCCTCAGTTACCTTCTTGATTGTTTTGTGAATAACATGGCGAAGCTCACTTTCTGCTTTAGATTCAACTTTCAGGCTAACATAGCTTGTCGTTACTAAGCTCCATACCCTGTTCAACCAGCGGCTTATGCCTACAATACCGCTATCACTCCATTCACCACCAAATTCCCATGGTCCGATAAACATAAGATAACCACGAACAGCATCTGCCCCTAACTCAGCCACATACTCATCTGGAGCAATTACATTTCCCCTGGACTTGCTCATCTTTCCACCACGGTAGATCATGGTCCCTTGATTAAACAGACGAGTGAACGGCTCACCAAAATCAACCAACCCCATATCTCTCAGTGCTTTAGTGAAAAAACGAGCGTAAAGGAGGTGCATAACAGCATGTTCAGCGCCACCAGTATATAAATCCACAGGCAGCCAATACTTGACCTTTTCAGCATCAAATGGAACATCACTAGCTTCAGGGCTAGCATATCGCAAGAAATACCAATTGGAGCACATGAAGGTATCCATGGTATCAGTTTCTCTCTTCGCTGGACCAGAGCACCGAGGACATGTAGTGTTAGCAAACGACGGACAGTATTTAAGAGGAGATTCACCGGTGGGCTTAAACTCAGCATCAGGAGGAAGTAACACAGGTAAATCTTCTTCAGACACAGGCACCATACCGCATTTGTCACAGTAAACTATGGGTATCGGTGCGCCCCAGTATCTCTGTCTCGAGATGAGCCAATCCCTGAGTCGATAACTAACGGTTGGTTTACCCCATCCCTTTTCACTTAACAAATGACAAATCGCCTCACTTCCTTCCCCACTGGACAACCCAGTGAACTCACCGGAATTTATCATCACGCCCTGTTCAAGATATGGGAGTGGTGTTTCCTCACCCAACAACCAAGGAGGAGCGATGACAGGACGGACGGGCAAGCTGAACCTTCGGGCGAATTCCAGGTCACGCTCATCATGAGCAGGTACTCCCATTACCGCCCCGGTGCCATAGCTGAGCAACACATAATCAGTAATCCAGATAGGCACTCTTTCTCCATTTAACCTGTTGATGACATAGCTTCCCAGGAAAACCCCTGTCTTTTCTCTACCTAAAGCTGTTCGTTCATACTCAGTCTGACGTCGGCACCAGACAACATACTCATCAACCTCAGCTTTGTGTTCTGGAGTAGTCAACAAAGGAACTAAGGGATGCTCTGGTGGTAGCAGGAAGAAGGTTGCCCCAAAAATAGTATCAGGGCGAGTGGTAAACACCCTTATCTCCTTCTGCTCCACACCATCGTGCTCTAACCCAAAGGAAATTTCAGCACCTTCGCTCTTACCAACCCAGTTTGTCTGCATTGTCCCTATGCGTTCCGGCCAATCTATCTGACTGTAGTCAAGAAGCTCCTCAGCATATTTGGTGATTCTGAAGAACCATTGCTCCATATCCTTCTTGGTCACCTCAGTACCACAACGCTCGCATAATCCTTCGCCTACCACCTGTTCATTAGCCAGTACAGTCTGACATTTGGGGCACCAATTGACAGGCGCCTTAGCTCGATAAGCCAATCCAGCATGGTAAAGCTTCAAGAAAAACCACTGTGTCCATTTATAATATTCAGGAAGGCAGGTAATCACCTCACGCTTCCAATCATAGATTGCCCCTATGCTTCTTAACTGGTGACGCATATTCTCGACGTTCTTCATCGTCCATGTATAAGGATGGATACCATGGCTGATAGCGGCGTTCTCGGCCGGAAGGCCGAAAGCGTCAAACCCCATCGGGTGAAGCACATTATAACCCTGCATCCTTTTAAACCGGGCATGAACATCCGAAGGTGCCATAGCATACCAATGTCCGATATGAAGGTCCCCCGAGGTATAGGGAAGCATGGTCAGGACATAAAATTTAGGGCGGTCACTTTCCTCTTTTACCTCATAAATGCCATCATCCGCCCATCTCTTCT
>JAUWGN010000067.1 GCA_030606385.1 Dehalococcoidia bacterium | reverse complement strand
GACCATGGTTCAAATATTTCTCTATTAAAGCCATGGCACAATATTTGCCACACATGCTGCAAGTTTGGCCACCGGTGGCAAACCGTTGATGGATTTGTTTTGAGTGTTCCGGGTCCAAGGATAATTTAATTTGAGTTTCCCAATCAAAACTTTTACGAGCCCGTGACATCTGGTCATCCAGCTCCTTAGCTCCCTTTATGCCTTTGACGATGTCACCAGCATGAGCAGCTATGCGTGAGGCGATTACTCCTTGTTTTACGTCCTCCACCTCAGGTAATCCGAGGTGCTCTGTTGGAGTGACGTAGCACAGGAAATCTGTTCCTGCTGCGGCGGCGATAGCGCCTCCAATAGCACCGACGATATGGTCATAGCCAGCACCTATATCGGTAACCAAAGGACCAAGGACATAGAATGGTGCGTCATGACAAAGGCTTTTTTCCAATTGAACATTGCTGGTTACCTGGTCTAATGGCAAATGTCCTGGGCCTTCGACGAAGACTTGAACATTAGCTTCTCTGGCACGTTTCACTAACTCACCAATGGTAATTAGCTCCTCAAGTTGAGCTCTATCAGTTGCATCAGCCAGGCAGCCGGGGCGTAAACCATCGCCTAAACTTAAGGCGAAATCATATTCATGAGCTAACTCCAATAAACGGTCGTAATATTGGTATAGGGGATTTTCCTTTCCGTTGTGGAGCATCCATCCAGTCAAGAAAGCACCTCCTCGAGACACCATACCGGTTATTCTGCCCTGGCTTTTCAGCCGTGCAATTGTAGCTTGAGTTACCCCACAATGGAGAGTCATGAAATCAACGCCGTCCTTAGCTTGGTGTTCAATAACATCGAAAATCTCATCCACGCTCATATTTACGATGGCACCGTGTTTCTCAATGGCTTCAATTCCTACTTGATAGATGGGGACGGTTCCCAGTGGCAGGGTGCTAGCATTGATGATAGCTTGTCTTATAGCTGAAATATCTCCACCGGTACTGAGGTCCATAACTGTGTCACTGCCAAACTCAATGGCAGTTTGCAGTTTTTTCAGCTCCATATCTAAATCGCAGAAGTCGGGTGATGTGCCGAGATTGACATTGATCTTCGTCCTCAGCCCCTTGCCTATACCGCAGGGGACTAAATTGGCATGGTTAGGGTTGGCTGGTATCACAATGACGCCACTAACCAGCCCCTGCAATACAAAATCTATTTCCACCCCTTCTTTCTCAGCCACATGCTTGACTTGGGGTGAAATGATACCCTGTTTAGCTAATTCTATCTGCGTCATTTTGCGTCCTGTATGGCTTCAGGTGGCAAATCTAACATAAGACAATTACCAATGCAAGCTTGGCAAAATAGGTGGCTCAATGCTTGTGGAATACGAAATCTCGCTTTTGCCAGCAAGATGGGTTACATTAGCTTTACATTGTTTCAGGCGCTGTCATGCCCATAAGGTGGAGCGTTTTAGCCAGGGTGATCTGGGTCGCTCTGACCAGTTTAAGCCGAGCTTTGGTCAATGTCTCGTCTTGGGAGACAACCCGGCACTGCTTATAAAAGCTGTGGAAAACAGTAGCCAGTGCTTGAGCGTAGTAGGGTAGGTGGTGGGGCTCAAGGTTAGCAGCTACCCTTTCTATAACCTCGGGGAGCATTATTAAATGGCGAATCAAAGTTAGCTCTGGCTCAGTGGAAAGCAAAGACACATCGCCTTGACTGTAGTCTATTTGCCGCTGTTGGGCTAAGCGGAGGATGCTGGCAATTCGAGCATGAGCATACTGGACGTAATAAACAGGATTATCTGCTGACTGTTTTTTAGCTAATTCCAGGTCGAAATCCATCTGGCTTTCAGCGGAGTAGGATAAGAAAGAGAAGCGACAAGCATCTGCTCCTACCTCATCTATTACCTCACGAAGGGTAATAATGTCACCGCTTCGCTTGGATATCTTAAGTGTTTCTTTTCCACGGTGGAGGGTAACCAGTTGGCATATTATCACCTTGAGTTGTTCCGGGTCTTGCCCCAAGGCTTTCATTACTGCTTTCATCCGGGGAACATGTCCCTGGTGGTCGGCTCCCCAGATGTCAATCACGGTGTCAAATTTCCGCTCTATGAACTTGTTGTAATGATAAGCGATATCGGAAGCGAAATAAGTGGGTGAGCCATCACTTCGGACTAACACATTGTCTTTATCCTCCCCTAGCAGGCTTGATGCAAACCAAACGGCATTTTCCTTCTTAGTCACGTAGTTTCCACTTTCCAGTAGTGCCATGACTTTGTTGTATTGCTCACCCTTGTAGAGGCTTTTTTCGCTAAACCACTTATCGAACTTAACGTTTAATAGAAGAAGGTCTTCTTTAACGCTGTTTATTATCTTGTTAAACCCGAGTTCAGTGATTGCCTCGAGCGCTTCTTTTTGGGGTACATTGAGAAACTTATCTCCATGTTCTTCGGCGATTTCCTTTGCCAGGTCAATCACATAATTACCATGATAGCCATCGGGGGGCATATCAGCCTCTTTACCAAAGTTCTGCAGATAACGAACATAGAGTGAATGCCCGAATAGCTCTATTTGGTTGCCTGTATCGTTTAAGTAATATTCCCTTTCCACCCGATAGCCAGTGCTAGAAAGGACATCAGCTAGGGTGCTGCCCAGAACAGCACCACGTCCATGACCCACATGAAGAGGTCCTGTGGGATTAACACTGACAAACTCGACTTGAATGTTTTTACCTTTACCTAAAACGAGGTTTCCGTATAAGTCGCCGGCAGCCAATATAGTCTCTACCTGTTCGGTGAGCCATTCATTCCGCAAGGTAAAGTTAATGAATCCTGGTGGGGCTATGGTGGTGTGGTCAATTTCGGGGGGCAGCGATATTTTCTCCACTATTTTCTCAGCGACAGCTAAAGGAGGCATCCTGGTTGTCCGAGCTAGCTTTAACGGGAGGCTTGAAGCAAAATCTCCGTGAGAGGGATTTTGGGGATGCTCTATAATTATCTCTGGCAGCGCTCCGGGTGCAAGAGTACCTTCCTGTTGGGTTTTGGCTACTGCTTGTTGTAGACAATCGGCTATCTTTTGTTTAACCATATTAACTCCATTCAATATGCCCTTGCCATATTCTCGTTAATTTTTCCCCAAGAGGAGAGGTTCTGTCTTTCGCTGCATCGGGATTATTTCGGAAGAAAGTGGTTGCCTCTCGGCGTGCTGTCTCTAAAAGTTGCACGTTTGTTATACTAGCTACTTTAAGCTCGGGCAAGCCACTTTGCTGAGTGCCAAAGAACTCCCCAGGCCCTCGCAGCTTTAAGTCTTCCTCGGCTAGTTTGAAGCCATCTTGAATTTCCTCTAGTAGTTCAAGGCGGTGTTTCCACTCATCTTCGGTTTTCTTTCCTGTTTCGGGGCGGGATTCCATTTCACGGGAAAGCTTATCGGAGATGAGTAAGCAGTAACCTTGCTCTTTATCTCGGCCCACCCTCCCTCTAAATTGGTGAAGCTGGGATAATCCGAAGCGATCGGCACCTTCTATTAATATGACATTGGCATTGGGCACATCAATGCCAACTTCAACTACTGATGTTGACACTAAGATGTCAAATTCTCCATTGCGAAAACGGTGCATCACCTGCTCTTTGTCAGTAGCGGGCATCCGACCATGCAGCAGCCCCAGTTTTAAGTCGGGGAAAACTTCTTTGCTTAATCGCTGATATTCAGTGGTCGCCGCTCTTGCTTCTACTACTTCCGATTCTTCGATCAAGGGGTAGATGATAAAAGCTTGTTTTCCCTTATTTATCTGGTGATGGATGAAGGAATAAGCCTTTTCTCTGCCTTTTGGGTCAAGCCATTTTGCTTCAGCAAGCCTCCGTCCCGGTGGCAGTTCGTCGATAATAGAAAGGTCAAGGTCTCCATAAATAGTCAATGCCATGGTTCTCGGGATGGGGGTAGCGGTCATAACCAGCATGTGTGGATTGAATCCTTTTTGACGCAATGCTGACCGCTGCAGAACGCCGAAGCGATGCTGCTCATCTATCACTGCCAGCCCTAGCTTGTTGAATTTCACTTCTTCCTGAATGATAGCATGAGTTCCAATAACAATATCAATCTCGCCTTGCCTGAGCTTATTATGCAAATCCTCCTTTTCATTCTCGCTAATGCTGCCAATGAGCAAAGCAACGGTTATCGGTCGCGAGAGAATACCAGCATAGCAGTGAAGCTTGTTTTGGGATGCTGGCAATGGCGAGGAGGATTCTGAGCTAGCCTTGGCTAAATAGTTGCAAATATTATCGAAATGTTGCTCAGCGAGGACTTCTGTGGGGGCCATCAGTGCCCCTTGGTATCCATTATCACAGGCAATTAGTAATGCCAGGGTAGCAATTATAGTTTTGCCACTGCCTACTTCTCCTTGGAGAAGTCGCGACATAGCTTTTGGCTGTTTCAGGTCAAGCAAGACCTCGTTGAGCACTCGTTGTTGAGCGCGAGTCAAAGTAAACGGTAAATAACCTAGGAATCTTTGTAGTAGCTCTCGATTGATATTGAAAGCGTTGCCCGGCTGACCTTCCTGCCAATTTTGCTTTCTCGCCAGCAAACCCAATTGAAGTAGAAACAATTCATCAAAGGCTAAACGGTCTCTTGCTTCCTCGGCAATTCGGTGATTGTCAGGGTAATGAGCCTGGATAATTGCTTGTGGCAAATCTAGAAGTTGGTATCGTTTCTTTATTTCTGAGGGCAGGAACTCAACGAGCTGCCATGCCCAGCTATCTACAGCCTCCTTTGTCCATTTCCTTACCCGGCGGGGGTATAAACCGGAAGTCAGCGGGTAAATGGGAACTAGTCTAGCGGTATGGATTAGTTCCCTGGTTTGGATGAGTTCCCATTCTGGAGACTCAAAAACCCTTCGTCCTTTAAATGAGCTGACTATTCCGCTGATTGCTATCCTGGCATTGGTACGAAAATTCTTTGCCAGATAGGGTTGATTAAACCACACTATTCGGATATTGCCTGTCTCATCACCGACAATTGTCTCTGTGCCCTGTCGATTACCGAGAGTGACCACTTTTGATTGCCATATTGTAGCTATGATGGTTTGCTCTTTACCCTCTTCGAGATCAGCAACGGGTTTTCTCTGACTATAATCTATGTAACGGCGAGGAAGGAAGTAAAGTAAATCATATATGGTTCTCACGCCAAGCTTGGCAAATCTAGTGGCCGTGTTAGTTGTGATACCTCTGACTGAGGTTATCGATGAGTTTAGTCCGTAAGACACCCTTTTCATTTGGCGGGTTTTAGCCACTACGGTGAGTCTATCCGATGCTAGTGTGCTTGACTTCTTTCTTCCCTTTGTTTGTTCCACTTCATCTATCCATTGTAGGATAGTTGCTATCCACTGTTTCCGTTTCTTGACATCCCAGGAACTGTAGTTGGATTTAGCTAACCCCAAGTTATTAAAGCTCGTTAAGAGTTCCCGGTCGTTTACGTCCTGTACGATTTTGCCTTCTTGCTTTCGGAGGAATCTGTCCAATCCTCCGATCACCGCTTTATTGGAATATCCCTTCTTACATTCTAATTCCAGGACTCTCCGGAGTGAATTGATACTCGTCTCTTCGGGAAGGTGTCCCAAACTTTATTCTCCTTCTAGGACAGAGACACTTAAGGCGTGAGGGCCCACATGTGTGCCCACTACTGGGCTTACCTTGGAGCGATAGAAATGCCCATCAGGAGCTAATCCTTCGAGACGCTGAGCCAATTTTCCTAGCTCGTTGGTGGTAATAGCATCTTCGATAACCAGAGCATCTATCTTTTTGAAGTTTTCCACGAAATTTACCAGGAAGTCTACAGCATGTGCCCGACTGCGGACTCGAGTGATGGGGAAAGCCTCTCCTTCCTTTATTCCCAGAATAGGATTAACTTTGAGTAAAGCACCTAAGAAAGCTTGTGCTTTACCAATACGCCCTCCCCTTCTTAGATATTCTAGAGTGTCGAAGGTCATCAGCACATGCGTCCTGGGAATTGCACTTGTCACCCAATTAGCAATTTCCTCTAATGTGGCTTCAGCCCTAGCCATGAGAGCTGCTGAAACAGCTAGAATTAGCTGCCCTCCTATCCCTAGCTGAGAATCAATAACTTCAATATTGCATTTTGATTTAAGGGACTCTTTGCTTTTTGAGGCGATGTCATAAACAGCGCTAAATTTCCGTGAAAGCGTGATAACCAATATATCTCTTGTTTCCTTAGCTAAGTTGTTTAGTGTATCGGTAAACACCGCGAGGCTGGGGATTGAAGTAGTAGGGAGAATCTTGCTTCTTGTTAGCTTTTGATAGAAGCCTTCTGTGTTCAGGTCAATATTATCGCGGTAAACTTTCCCCCCAAAGTGCACATTCAGGGGGATCACAGTGAGCCCGAATTGCTCGGCCATCT
>JAUWGN010000132.1 GCA_030606385.1 Dehalococcoidia bacterium | reverse complement strand
GTAGCTTCTATTACTGCGTCAATCATATCTGATTTTACAGCCTCCGACATAGATTTAGGAGTTCGAAAGCGTATCTGAAAACCTAACAGACATTCATCACCAGCCAAGTTGGGACAGTCAACATCTTCACAGTATTTCATTCTCCTATCGTGTCGCCATATTTACTTACCAACTCTTTCATCTGCCCGCGTTTTGTGGTCCTTAAGCGCCCCATCGTATGTTCCTTTGGCGGGTAAACTCTTACTCCTGTTCCGCTTAGGCGCAGCACCCTTTCCATATCTCTTCCAGTTCTTGAGGATGCCGGCTATGTAAGGCCATGACTTCCTATCCTTCTTGACAGCTTCCCGGATAGCATCAATCACCCAGGATGCGGAGAACTGCTTTACAGCCAAGTTTAGCTCGTTCTCCATTGTCTCGGATAACTCCCCAATGTTTGCCTCGTAAATCTCCCTGGGGCTTTCAGAAGAAGAACAATTACCTTGACCTTTATCTTCTTGTTTAACTTTAACTTCTTCTTTAACTTCTGTTGGCGCTACTCCATCATTACTCTGGAGTAACTCTGGAGGAATTGGGGGAATTTGCGATGGAGATTCTTTAGATTTCTGCAACCCTGGCTGATGTTTTTCAAAACCTTTCATCAATAAATACTCATTTCCGTTGACAGAATAACGAAAAACCAGCTCATGTTTTTCCAATTCTTTGAGATATTTTTCGATTTTGCCACCCGAAATGCTGCGCCGGGGAAAGACAATAGACTTGACTGTGAGCGCATCGCCGTAGATTCTGCCCTCGCAGTCCAAGTGAGGGATTAGCCACGTGAAGAGCAGTCGGCATGTATCGTCCGACAGCGCGTTCACCTTCTCATCCAGGCTTATAACCTTGCTTAGCATCCGCCCTCTAGCCATTCTTCACCATCTTCTTGCCTGAGCGCTTTAATAACTCATTCAGACGCTTGTTGCTGCGGTAGTCAACCGCTTTCCTACTCGGTATGTCTAGGAGCCGGGCCGTGTGGTAATTCGCCTTGGCTCGGGCCCGTATAGCCGGGTAGTTAGGGAGCTCAGTCGCCTTTCGGCGCCCTTGGACCTCGGGCTCAGGATATTTCCTGCGCGTCCCCTGTGGCTGCCGGAAGTGCCGGCATCCATTATTGTCGCACAGATACAGGTAGAATTGCGTGTTGAAGTCAGTCTCGATTAGTGGTTGCTCGCACCAGGAACATAGCCGCTCTGTCATTTGCCCCCTATCACCATAACTTGCCCTGAAGATAAGCTAACGCCTCGAAGTTCGGGAAGAGTTGCCGTAGTGCAGGCTCATGCGCGATGCTCACCCACCAGGTGTTGTCGTCAGGATGCCATTCCCTGTCGGTATGCGGAACTTCCTTTAATTTCTCCACAGTGTCCTTATCGTAAGGGAAAGCTATCATGTAGCCATCACGACCATCCTTATCTCCTGCCCGGATACACTGAGTTAGGTTCATCGTTCCTTCACAAACTCAAACTCATATGGGAGCACCCAGGGATTGCTCTCAAAGGGATACGTCGGGTTGATGGAGTCCCAAAGTTCTGCATACTCTTCCTTTGGGGATATGGCAGCATCTATATCACTACCGATCATTACAAAGGCGTGTTCTGGCGGTATAATGCCTTCAGCAATCGCATCCTCATTAGTGATTCCCTGCAACCTCTCAGCCCTGACAGCTAGTATCGTGATGAAGTGCCGGGCTGCTTCTTGAGGACAGTGTAGTGGGGAAAGTGAATCCCTCTGCCAGCGCCACGCGAGGATATGCCTTGTTTTGATAAGTTGCTCATTGTAGATGAACACAGGTGAGCCATCCCTATAACTTGCCTCACCAAAGATGCGGTTCAGGAGCAATGCCTCTTTGATATAGACAGTCTCGCCTACCTGGTAGCGTGGCTTGACGAGTATATCTTCATCGTATTTATCGCTGCCAAATCTGAAAAGCGTGTTGTCATCAAAGGAAGCAACTAGATACCAAGCATCAGGCTCTCGATTGATTTCCTTCAGCCCATCCAATCGCCGTGTCTGCGTCTTTCTGCCTTCAACGATAGCTGGTATTAGGCTAGGCGTCATCAGTATGCCTTTCATTGTGTGCCTACCTTCTTGGCTGTGCAAAACTTTATACGGCACGCCTTCGGCATGACGTGTCCAACACAATCACCCCTAACAGCCTCGCCCATATTTCTTGGTGTGCGGAATCTGTTCTCAAAACCAAGACGACAAGCAGTTTTATCGCCGATTTCTCCGCCGAGATTAGGGCAATCTACATCTTCACAGTATTTCATCCTCACATCCTTTCAGGACTGTCTATTATTCCGATAGCCCAGATCATATCGGGCTTGAATAAGATTCCGTTCATTTCGCCCCACATAATGGGCAATCATCAGGAAGATGACATTCTTCACATTCTATGGGATCGCAACCAATGAAAGCTGCCTCACACCTTAGATTGGCTTTGTCTAATTTCGCCTGCAATCTTTCTACTCGCCTTTTTAAGTAGCGATTCTCAATAACAACTGCGGCAATTAACAAGCCTATTGGTATTGCTCCGAATGAAAGCACCCATAAGTCATTCATTTCTCCCCCTTCGGCATCTCCTGCCTGTAATCCCCCTGTTTATCCCAAGGCAAGTTATGTCCGAGATAGCCACTCAGGAGTGGCTTCAGGTTATCCTTCAGGAACACAGGGATTTCAGCCTTGTCTGCGGCCTCTACAATCTCTTGCACCCACTCGATTTTAGGCTGTGCAGTCCACTTATTGCCCCACTTTGTAAGCTCAAGGTTAGGATACTTCAGCACATATGTAAATCCCTCTTTGACTAGCTGCTTTAGTCTCGCCATATCCTTCCAAGAGCCAGTGCAAGCGCCGATGATGAGCCAGGATATTCCTGCTTCCTCTAATTTATTTGGCATCTTTAAGCCTCCTATTCTCAGACCTTAATTCTTTATTCTGCTTCTCTAAGTAAGCTATCCTTGACTCCAGAATGCTAATTTGGTTGTGCCTGTCATCGCTTACTAGTTGAAGGTTCTCAGGATATCGGTTATCCTGCTTGTTCTCGATGCTTCCCTTTGGATACCTGATTCCCTTATGATGAACTATCTCCCACCTATGGAGAGAACGACCCAGAGCCTTTGCTACTACAAGACGATGCTCAAGAACATAGCCATCCCTTTTCGCCATCGGATAGAAGAAATCGTCTGGCTGAATTAGTATCTCTTTGTAGCCATTCTTGTTAATCTTCCATCCCCGTATCCAAGACGGGTTATCTTGACCTCTTTTGTAGTAGCCAGAAGAACGATGTTTCGGAGCACATCTACGACATCTCGGGCTTTGTGGTTTTCCATGAAGTAGGACAGTCCACTTTGGCTTACCACAATCTGCACATGCTACCCAGATAAATTTCCTATAGTCTGAGTCTATCTTAATCTCGCCAATCTCAGCCATTGCTTTTGCCTCCAGGGCCTATTCCAGTCAGGTATGATTGTCAACTATAATA
>JAUWGN010000068.1 GCA_030606385.1 Dehalococcoidia bacterium | reverse complement strand
AGAAAGAAAAGGCATATCGCATCAAGTATTGAATGCCAAGAATCATGAAAGGGAGGCAGTAATAGTTGCCCAGGCCGGGCGTATAGGAGCGGTAACCGTGGCCACTAATATGGCAGGGCGTGGCGTGGACATCATCCTTGGTGGCAACCCCGAGGGGTGCGATTCTAAAGAATGGGAGAGAGAACACAATAGGGTAATTGAACTTGGCGGGCTTTACATTATTGGCACTGAGCATCATGAAGCCAGACGTATCGATAACCAGCTTCGTGGTCGAGCAGGAAGACAAGGCGACCCAGGCAGTTCCCGTTTCTATGCCTCCCTAGAGGATGAGATTGTTCGCCGCTTTGGTGGTGACCGTGTTAAGGGGTTTATGCAATGGGCTGGTATGGATGAGAATACTCCTATTGAGCATCCCATGGTCACTAAAGCTATAACAAATGCTCAGGTGCAGACAGAAGGCTATCATTTTGATATCCGTAAACATCTTGTGGAATATGACGATGTAGTTAACATGCACCGTGAGGTAATTTATGCTGAGAGAAAGAAGATACTGAGCGGGATTGACTTAAAAGCGAACATAACGTCTATGATTCAGGATGAAATTCAAAGCATGGTACATGCCCATTTTGACCATAGTCTGCGCGAACTGGACCTGTCAGGCTTGATTGATGACATTTCCCGTATTTTCCCCCTACCACCACAATTCAGAAGTGATGGCCTCTTAGAACTTGACGATAAACAAATCACAGAAAAGTTAAGTGATTACACCATTACACTTTATAATCAGCGGGAGCGGGAGCTAGACGCTAATAATATGCGTATAGCAGAGAGATTGGTGATGCTCCGTGTCCTTGATGGATTATGGAGAGAACATCTTACTGCGATGGAACACATGCGGCAGGGAATAGGCTTGCGTGCTGCTGGGCAGCAAAACCCTCTGGTGGTATATAAGAGGGAGGGCCATATTCTCTTTGGGACCCTTTTGGCTAGTATTAAACATGACGTTGTCCACAGTATTTACCACGTCAGCATCAGCAAAGAACCCCCTCGTAAAAAGCAAGCTGTGGTAACAGGTAAAAAGGCGGGCCGCAACGACCCCTGTCCCTGCGGCTCAGGCAAAAAATACAAATATTGCTGCGGGAGGTAGTGTAGTGTAGTGGGTGGGTTCTGTAGGTGCGGTGGCTTTAGTCCCGTACTGCCCTAAAATGTAAAATTAGCAAATTTGTTGCTATTTCTTATCGATTATGATATATTATTCTTGACCTGAATGATATATAAGGGAGCTTTGTAATGAGGACACTTATAGATATACAAGAGCATCTGATAAGAGATTTACTAAAGGAGACCAATGCCAAGACAAAAAGGGAAGCCATTATAACGGCTATAGAAACTTATCTCAATTTGAAAAGGAGGGAGAAACTCGCTGCTCTCATTGGCAACTATGACTATGGGTCTACTGTAGAAGAACTGGAGAGGATGAGGGTTGATGACTAGGGTAATAGTGGATACTTCCGCTTGGGTAGAATCTTTTCACCCCAAAGGTGATATTAAGTTAAAAGAGGCACTTAAGCGGTTAATAACTGAGGGGAAAATACTTCTCCCGGGAATTATAAAAGTAGAGATATTAAGAGGAACAAAGTCTCATAAAGAATACGAGAGGCTTGACGAATTATTAAATGGTTTAACCTACCTTCCGGTGGAAGAAAACTTCTGGGGGCGGTTAGCTCGATTTTCCTTTGATTTATTCAGGAAAGGGATTGCTGTTCCTTTAGTGGATACTTATATTGCCCTCCTAGCCATAGAAAATAACGCCTCGCTTCTCCATCGTGACCAACATTTTGATTTAATAGCTCAAAAAACTGACTTAGAAATATTAAAAGTGGCGTGATAGAAGTAGCGCCAGTGTAACGCTTGTGTCTGCGGCTCGGGTAAGAAATACAGATACTGCTGCGGAAGGAATTTATGAAATGAAGAACCGAAAGCCTGCCCGAAGTTCAAATTTTCTTCAGCGGGCCCAAGCATTACGTAAGAAAATCAAAGCTAGAACAGGAACAAACTTTGATATTTCTGCCCTGATTGAAGAATCTCGCCGAAGGCGCAATGTGAAGCAGTAAAATTATGCGCAACAATAGGGAGGCCAATATGATGGAAGCTCGGTTGGGTGTTACCACTTGTGATAAATGCGGAGAGGCAATGAAAGAACGGGAACCCATACTCATTATAGCGGAAGGCAATATTACCGAATCAGGTGATGAGCTAACTTTCGAAGGGTCTTGTGTTCGCTATGCTTGCCACCTTGACTGCTGGGATAACTATGAGGAGATTGAGAACAAATGAAACTAACTGATTTAATAACAATGTATGAAAACAAGAAGAACTTGTATGGAGATAAAGCTTATCTTCATGTTTCTCAGATTTTCGAGGAGGCACGGGAGCATTACAAAAATGAATACCTTGCAAGTCCTAGGGCAGCAAAGTTAAGAGCCCAAGGAAAAACTCCCGATGCTGAGCAGTCGTGGAAAGCATTTAAGGGCAAGAACTTTGAAAAGTTGATATGGCATGTTATTGATAGTGAACTCGGATCTATCCTTAACCTACGTTGTATTCCTGGTGGAAAACTTGGGCGGAAGAAAATTTCACCCGAACTAGGCAAGGTATACCGCAATTTACTTGTTAGATATGGGCAATGGTCATTGCTTCCAGATGCTGACTTAGTTATTTATGAGCCTAGGACTTGTCGAGTTATAGGTATAATATCCTGCAAGATAACTCTGCGAGAAAGGATTGCACAAACTGCTTATTGGAAGCTGAAACTTGCCAGTGACCCCCTGACAATGCATATAAAAGGATATTTCATCACAGCGGATGAAGATGAAGACCTGGTTAAAGGTCTAAATAACCCTAAGGTATCTAGAAATAGGATCATCGTTGAGCACGAGTTAGACGGCACATACGTCCTCCACGAGGTTGAAGAGAGTGAAAAAGTCAAACCCTTTCCCCAGTTTATCGAAGACATTAAGAAAGTGATTGTGAAATAAAGATATGGCTGCGAAGAGAAAAAAAACGAAGGCTGAAAAACCTATGTTGCCTGTTTCTGAGAATATGCCTTCAGATGGTTTTGCTTATCAGGTTAGCGAAACTAAGGAAGCGTATGGTGAAAGACTCACGTTGGAAACTACAACATTGTGGGATTATCCCAAGCAGAGCTATGGTAAAACGCCTAAGGGTAATAATAAATTCCAAGGCGTAACACCTGCGTTTTTAATCTGGAATCTTGTGCAAAGATATACCGAACCAGGTGATTTAATTGTTGACCCAATGGCTGGCAGTGGAACAACAATCGATGTATGCAAAGAAGAAGGTCGAGAAGTAATCGGTTATGACATCGCCCCTAGGCATGCCGAGGTCATTCAACATGATGCAAGGAGTATCCCTCTGCCTGATGAGTCTGTAGATTTGGTGTTTATTGACTCTCCTTACGGCGATAATGTTAGCTATTCAGACCATCCCGATTGTATTGGAAGAATCTCTTCTGAGGACGAACGCTTTTATCATGAATTGGAAAAGGTTGCCATAGAAGCATACAGAATACTTAAACCTGGCAAGGTAATGGGGTGGCTAATCGGTGACCAGTGGGTTAACAAGAAGTTCACTCCAGTTGGTTTCAAACTATATGAACGTTTAGCAAAATACTTTGAGACAGTAGATGTAATCTGCATAGCTAGGAGAGGGCAGAGTTCCCATACGGGAGTCTGGCATTATAGAGCTAAGAAATTCAATTTCTATCTAAGAGGCTTCAAGTATCTTCTCATTATGAGGAAGCCTCTCTCAACACAGACGAAAGTAAAATGGGCTAAGTATAAATAGTAGTGGTTCTGGCTAGAACTAAAAAGGAGGAAATGAAGCAATGGAAGACGAAAAGAAAATAAGGCTATCCATCGAGGAGTTTGAAGCTGCCCTCAAGAAGGCCAAGCTCGTAACCTCAAAAGAGGTAATAAATGAAGTCAGGATTGAACCTGGCGAGCTGGTAATCAAAGTAGTGCGGTAGCAAAGAAAGTCTCCTGAATCAAGTAGAAAGGCTACCAAATTCGTACCGCTATGAAAAATAGTGAGATTGCCAAGGTATTTGCTGATATGGCGGAAGTGCTTCGATCGAAATTGGATTTGTGATTTAATTGTTGAAGTGAAAACTTCCAAAAATTTTAGTATGTTGAAGATGATTACTATGAGTGGCTGAAGGATAACTTCAAGTCGTTCTTCGACCATGGAAATCCTGATTGGGAGTGGATAAAGGAAAAGATTAAGAACCAGTGAGAAACACCGCTATTGCCAAAGTATTCAGCGATATAGCCGACCTCCTCGAACTCAAAGGTGAGAACCAGTTTAAGATTCGTGCTTACCAGAAGGTAGTTCGCGCTATTGAGCACTATCCCAAGGAAATAAGAATTATGATTGATGAAGGGGAGGACTTGAAGAATATCCCCGGGGTAGGAGACGCAATAGCCAAAAAGACAACCGAACTGGTGACCACAGGAAAACTGGAATACTACGAGAAACTTAAAGCAGAGTTTCCCAAAGGGATAACTAATCTCCTCGATATACCGGGGATTGGACCAAAGACAGCTAGCAAACTTTGCTCCGAACTGGGGATAACCTCAGCAGATAGCCTGGAGCAAGCGATAAAGGATGGCAGCGTGGCCACGCTGTTTCGTCTTGGTGAAAAGACCGCCAATAATATCCTCCAGCAAGTCGAGGCCTCCCGCCGCAAGGACCAACGCATCTCTATCGGGGAAGCTTTGCCTATCGTCGAAGAAATACTCAGTGCTCTCAACTCTGTCCCCGGAGTGAGAAATCTAACTTACGCTGGAAGTCTGCGCCGCTTCCGAGAAACATTGGGCGACATTGACCTTATGGGCACCGTCGATAACCCCCAGAAAGTTATGGACGCCTTTGTCTCGTTACCTATTGTAGGGCAGGTTTTAGTCCAGGGCCCCACTAAATCAAGCGCCATAGTCTCCGGTGGTTTGCAGGTTGACCTGAGATTGGTAGAACACGAGGCTTTTGGGTCACTGCTTCAATATTTCACCGGAAGCAAACAACACAACATCTCTTTAAGGGAAAGAGGGCGAAGGCAAGGATTAAAATTGAGCGAATATGGCATCACCGATATTGCCACAGATAAGCTGGAGAAATTTGCTGATGAAGAGAATTTTTATCACCGACTGGGGATGCAGTATATTCCCCCCGAGCTTAGAGAAGATCAAGGCGAGGTGGAAAAGGCTGAACGGGGAGCCATCCCCAGGCTTGTAGAGGTGTCCGATATAAAGGGAGACCTCCACATGCATACCGATTGGAGTGATGGGCATAGCTCCATCAAGGAAATGGCTCTAGCGGCTAAGAAATTAGGGTATCAGTATATTGCCATCACCGAGCATTCTGGTGGGCGCGGCATCGCCCACGGGCTTGATGTTGAACGGCTGAGGAAACAGATTGAAGAAATCAAAAAGGTCAATGAATACATAGATGGCATTCAAGTGTTCAGTGGTATCGAGGTTGATATCCGAGCAGACGGGACTCTGGATTTACCCCACGAAATTTTGGCGAAGTTGAATGTAGTTATTGCTGCGGTGCATTCAGCGATGAATCAAAGCAAGGGAAAAATGACCCAGAGAGTGCTAAGCGCTGTAGAGGACCCCGATGTCGACATTATTGCCCATCCTACCTGTCGTCTTCTGGGCAAGCGTGAACCTATAGCCATTGACCTGGAAGCGGTTTTTCGCACCGCTGCCAAGAACAACAAAATCATGGAGATAAATGCCATGCCCGACAGACTTGATTTGAATGATATTCATGCCTCCAGGGCTAGAGAACTGGGTGTGAAGCTTGCTATCGAGACCGATGCCCACGATGTTTCCCACCTTGATTTTATGAGGTTTGGAGTCGGCATGGCGCGGCGGGCCTGGTGTGAGCCTCAACATATAGTGAATACTCTGTCCCTGGCAGACGTGCTCACCCTCCTGAATGTGAGCAGATAATTTATAGCTAACCACACACCTCCTCCCTGGTTCTTCCTCCTGATGCACTTCAGATAGATAGGTGACACCTCAAAGAAAGTCAAAACTCAAAAATCAAAATGCAAAATGACAGAGCAAAGTTTAGAAATGTAGTGCGAGGCTTTCTTATTGTTGTCATTGCGAGCCTTTTCTATTGTCATTGCGAGCCTTTCTTATTGTCATTGCGAGCCGAAGGCGTGGCAATCTCAGGAAAGCAAAACTCAAAATACTAAATCCGAAATACTAAACAATATCAAATGACCAAAATCCAAATGACCTAGCTCCGGATTTTGTAGTTGCCTGATTCATCAGGCACAACTGCCCAAT
>JAUWGN010000113.1 GCA_030606385.1 Dehalococcoidia bacterium | reverse complement strand
TTGTTGCAACTAATTGCAGGTGCATGGAGTATCAAAAGGAAAATTTGGAAGGAGGAAGAATGCTCGAAGGAATTTTGACACAGCTTACATTATTGTCCCAAGGATGACTCGAAGCTACGGAGAAATAAATCTAACAGGAGGTGTTACGTGCTCAAAATAATCTCAAAGTCGGCTATCTTGAGCGGGCTGGCTATCCTTTTAGTTCTCGGAACAGTATTGATCGGTGGCTGCGCCAGGGGAACTCCCACCCTCCCAGGGGAGACATTGATAGTTAATGATTATCCTAGTTTAAAGCCGCTAGTTGACTTTGTTGGTGAACAAGATTTGTCTGTGTTGAATCTGGTGGGATTCAAAGCCGCTGACAAAGCTATGGAGGAACTGGGTTTTGAAAAGGGCGCGCCTGATATTCTGGCGCTGACAGATGCCGGATATATGGCTCAAGTCGGGGATTATACCACGGAAAAAGCCCTTGACGGCGTGATAATGACCAGCGGTGTTTCCCGGGGTAAAGGGAACCTGGTCAATGTGCACAAAGCATATAATTCTCCCTTGTGGTTCGCCTTCTTCGATAAACAGAGCAAGGATTGCATTTATCTTGAGGCTAAGAGCGAAGTCCTTAGAACCTACCTGGATAGAGAGAGGACAGATAAGGATGCCGCTTTAAGGGATTTTATGGAGCTGGAGGATGAGGAGGTGTTCGCCAGGATCGCCAAGGAGAATATTGCCGCTGATAGATTGCTCAATAACCCGGAAGACTGGCAGGAAAAGATGGTTGCTATGGTATTTGGCGGGAACGAGTTCAGCATAATCACCATATCCAATCTCTGGGCTATGGGCTTGCCTAATGACTTTCTCAAGGCAGCTGAACTTCATGACCATATCTGCCCCGGGCTGACAAGTGGCTATTTAATAGCCGAGTACCTGAAAGAGAATCTCCCTTCCTCAGACCCCAGGAAGGAATACACCATTATAGCCATTCCGCCCTGGTGCAAGGATGATGCCCTGGTACAAATTTTTGAAACCAATGTGGGGCACAAGAGGCTATATGTAAAGCACCTGACCCAAGAGCAAATGGAGCAGCTTCCTGAATATGCCAAGAATGTGGCTAACATCGTTATTAGATGGGAGAAGGGAGCGGGAAGCGGAGACGGAATGGTCGTTGGCTTTGACTGGGATAAAGTGTATCAAGGGACCGACCTTCCCAAGGAGTGGCTCAGGGACTTTTCTACCTGGCACTGGTGGTATGTAAGGCTAAAAATGGATATATGGATGATGGATTATCTGGACAACCCGGAAGCTCTGGTGTTTACCATAAAGGAGTTTGAAGTTGGTAGCCCGGCTGAGATTGACAAGCTCAAATCGGCTGGGGTAAACCCCCTGGTTGAACTTGGCATTATGCCTGAAACTTAGAGTGGGGATTTTTTGACTGGGAAGGCAAAGGCCTTGACAAAAACAATAACATTGTGGTAACCTACTATTTGCAATCAGTTGCAATAAGCAATCCATTAAGGAAGGAGGGTAACAAAGATGTGTGCACCGATCACAGTGACCACCGGAGGAGCAATTAGTGGCTGCACCGGAGCATGCCAGGTTATGCCTCAGATACTTGCTTCTCTGGGCATTGCGGGCGTTCTGTTGTGGAACTTTAGAGGCGTAATAAGAAAGCGTCTGAGCTTCAAGAAAGTAGCTAGCTAATTCTAATTTGCCTTTATCTGTTCTGTAATTAAGTCGCAAAGCCCTGATACAAAGTGGGCTTTGCGATTTGTTTTTTTAATTTGAATTCCTCCGAAGACGACTAACTTTCTTATGAATTGGCTTAAGCTAGCACGGAATTTAACCTTGCAGGTTGAGCCTACCAATGCCTGTAACCTGGATTGCAAAATATGTATGAGGCGCAACTTTCAAAGACCGGTGAGGTTCCTTCCGCTGGACGAATTTACCAAGATTCTTGCCTCAGGCAATTTTGGCTATGTTGGACTCCATGGCTGGGGTGAATCTCTGCTAAATCAGCAATTATTTGACATGGTGGAGTATGCCGAGGCGAAGGGAGTTTCCACAAATCTCACCACCAACGCCACCCTGCTTGAGGACAACATGGACGGCATTTTAAAAAGCGGTCTGAGGGAAATCGCCTTCGGCATATACGAAAAGGAACTTTTTACTAAAGTAATTCCCCAGATTGAGAGACTGATAGAGGAGAAAGGGAGACGGAACTTTAACAGACCAAAAACCTACCTCGATATCACCATATATGAGGGTAACCTTGAGCAAATTACCGAGCTGGTCAGGCTTGCCTCAGATATGGGGATAGACGCCGTAGTTCTGCACCGGTTGTTCAATGTTTACAAGGTAGACCCTTCCGTCAAGTATATTACTGCAGGGGAGGAACAGGAACTATTTGCCCGGCTAAGGCAATTGGCAAGCTCGCTCAAACTTGAGCTGTATTTACCCCACAAACATTCTTATCCCTGCCGCATTGTTAACCGCAGCATCTTCGTTACTGTGGAGGGGAAGGTGAGTCCTTGCACCTATCTTCCCGATGTTTATCTCGGCGATGCCCTGGAGCAAGGAGTGGACAAGGTTATGCAGTCTAGGGTATATAAAGACTTTATCAAGAACATGAAGAATCATCCCATATGCAGCAGGTGTCAGTGGTAAGCCGATGGAGAAATCCTATTTTACTTTACGTGAATGGGCTATAATCGTTCCCCTGGCTGTAATTGGTGCCTTAATAAACACTTACCTGCCCATAAAGAGCATCACCGAATATCTTGGTTTCCCCGGTCCTGCTGCAGGGATGGCTTTATTCGGCGGTTTTATTTTTGTGTTATGGATATCTCTTGCTTATCAGGTTACGGGAAAGAAATACAGTGGTGTCGCTGCTTCGCTGATTATAGCCGTTATCTGCTTATTCATTCAGCCGTGGTATGGAGTAAGGGATCCATCCTGGTTTAGTATCTACGGAATTGTTGGGCTTGTCTCCATGGGGATAGTCATCGAAGTAATGTCGCGCTCCTATTGGCGGAGCGCTGCTGGTGGAGGGCTGGCAAATTTATCCTGCCTGGTGATAACCTGGTTAGCCATTGGCTTTCATACCCATCAATGGGTGCCTGGGGAATTTGCGCCGCTTCTTGTTTTGGCTGCTCTCATCTCGGGGAGTATCGGAGTATTGATAGCTCAAAAAATTGCCACAGCGGTTCAGGCGGGGCAGGCTAAGTAAGGATTTCAGGCGATAAGCTCCATACCAATGTCTAAAGCTTTGGTTGAATGAGTGAGAGCGCCTACCGAGATGAAATCAACACCGATTTCTGCCACAGCTCGAACTTTGTCCAGTGTAATTTTGCCCGAAGCTTCAATTAAGGCAACCCCGTGTATCATCTTCACCACCTCACGCATATCATCGACGCTCATATTATCAAGCATGATCACACTTGCCCCGGCCTCAGCAGCTTCCACAGCTTCCTGGGGGGTCTTGACCTCCACTTCTATTTGAGTGGATGACGGGGCATTTTGCCAGGCCTTCTCTACAATTTCCTTGATACTCAATCCCTCACTGCGGAGCGCTGCCAGATGAGTATCCTTGATGAGAATGGCATCACCCAGATGCATACGATGATTTTTGCCACCGCCAACCTTGACAGCATATTTTTCCAATAGCCTTAAGCCAGGGGTAGTTTTCCTGGTATCCATAATCTGCACCGGTAACCCTTCAACTGCTTTCACATAGCGATTTGTCTCCGTGGCAATGCCGCTGAGCCTCTGCAGGAAATTCAACGCTGTTCTTTCCGCTCCGAGGATACTGGCTATCCTGCCCTCCACTGTGGCAATTATGTCGCCACTGCCGACTTTCGCTCCGTCTTTGAGTGAAACTTCTATTTTTAGTTCCGTGTCAACCCGGCGGAACACTTCTTCAGCTATCTCGACTCCGGCTAAAATGCCCTTTTCCTTGGCTAAAATTGATGCTACGCCAACTTTTCCATGTGGTATCAGGGAATTACTGGTAATATCGCCCTTACCAAGGTCTTCAGCCAAAGCAAGGTCAATGATTTGCCCTATTTCAGCATTACTGAGCATCTTTACTCCGGAAGGCTATGTGCCTTTGCCACTCTGGCGACCTGTCAGGAAAATCGGTGCGGAAATGAGCACCGCGGCTCTCCTCCCTGAGCAACGCCGCCTCAGCCATAAGCCGGCCACATAAAACCAGACTGCTTAGCTCATGAGAGACACGGTCAGCAGGCTGGGGTAAAGAGTGCTCCCAGGTGGCCAGGATGTTTGCCGCCTCATCAAGACCATCGCCGGAACGAATAATT
>JAUWGN010000134.1 GCA_030606385.1 Dehalococcoidia bacterium | reverse complement strand
GGTTATAGAGGGGATGATTATTGGTGGTTATGCCATAGGAGCCGAGGAAGGCTACATTTATATTCGGGCTGAATACCCTCTGGCTGTTGAGCGGGTAAAGGTTGCCTTAAAGCAAGCAGAGGAGTGGGGTTTCTTGGGAGATAATATATTGGGCAGTGGTTTTGGCTTCCGTATCAATGTAGCTATTGGAGCTGGCGCTTTCGTCTCCGGGGAGGAAACTGGACTGATGGCTGCTGTTGAAGGCAAGACAAGCACACCCAGGCCTAGACCTCCTTATCCGGCAGAGTCTGGGCTATGGGACAAACCTACTGTTTTGAATAATGTGAAAACCTTTGCCAATATCCACCTGATAATTGAGAGAGGAGGAGATTGGTTCGCTTCAATCGGCACTGAAAAAAGCAAAGGGACAGCGCTGTTTAGCTTGGCAGGTAAGATCAACGATTCCGGACTTACCGAAGTACCTATGGGAACAACAATACATGAGATAGTTTACGATATTGGCGGTGGAATTCCCAGCGATAGGGAATTTAAAGCAGTACAGATTGGAGGCCCCTCAGGGGGTATGATTCCAGCGAGTCTGCAGGACACGCCTATAGACTTTGATTCGCTCACCGCAATTGGTTCAATGATGGGCTCAGGAGGATTTATTGTTATGGATGAGGATGACTGCGTTGTTGATGCAACGCGTTTCTTCCTCGACTTCACCACAAAAGAGTCGTGCGGCAAGTGCACGCCGTGCAGATTGGGCAACCTCCAGATGCTTAAAGTCTTAGAGGGCATCACAAATGGCAAAGGCAAGATGGAGGATATTGACTTCCTCCTTCTTGAGCTGGCGCAGGATATCAAGGCTGGGTCCCTCTGTGGCTTGGGGCGAACAGCTCCTAATCCTGTGCTCACCTCCATCCGCTACTTTCGAGATGAATATGAAGCTCATATTTTAGAGAAGCGTTGCCCGGCAAAGGTGTGCACCAATCTTACAGCCTACTATATTCTTCCGGATAAATGCGACAGGGCATGTGAGCATTGTGTCTTAACTTGCCCTACTGAAGCTATTGAAGGTGGGGCGGGGAAGGTAAAGTATATTGATCAGGAGAAATGCGTAAATTGCGGCACCTGCATGGATGTCTGCCCTCCAGAGTATAATGCGGTAGTAAAATTGTCACCAATTAGCGCGCTTCCCCCAGAGGATTTTGCCGCTAAAGAGAGAGCGGTGGGCAAAGCCATAGCAGAGGCTGAAGACTAAATGACCCGAAAGATTGTCTCTACGGGAAGGGGAGGGGCAGGCAAGTCAACCTTCGTGGCTTTAATTGCTAGGTGCTTAAATCCCCCCACACTTCTTATCGACCTTGATCCTGACCTTAGTTTGGCCGACATGCTTGGGGCAGATTTCCGTAAGGAAAAGAAAAGAACGGTTTCGGAAGCACTTTATGATGTTATTGAAATAAGAAGAAGAGGGGCAAATGTCTCGATACCCACGCATGAATTAATGGAATCTCTACTATGGAGTGATTGTTTATATGAAGATGTAGGCTTTGACCTTATCACTCTGGGGACAAAGCTCACCGAAGGGTGTTACTGTCCTCCTGATGAGCTGCTTAGGAGAACTATCCCTAAGCTAGCTAGGAGTTATACCAACGTGGTGGTGGATTCGCCAGCCGGGGTAGAGCACTTGAATCGGAACATAGTATCGGATATAGACGATCTATTCGTCATATGCGACCCCTCTGAGAAATCTTTAAAGCACATAGGAAGAATCAAAGAAATTATGAAACAAGTGGGGGTTAGGTACAATCACTTTTACCTGGTGGCAAATTATGAGTTTGACGAGGAAACAGAGGAATATCTACGGAACAGCGGCGAAGTTTATCTCGGTAAAATAGACTACGATGCCGACCTCGAGCAATACAACTTGAAAGGGAAGTCTCTTCTGGAACTGCCTGAGGATTCACCTGCCTTCCTGTCTATAAAGAGGATTTTGACAAAGACAAGTTATGGATAGTATTCTGCTTGCGCCTACGGTAACGTTCATTTTGCCTGCGGAAGGGAAAAATGAAAGATAAACGCCTATACTGGTGTCCTTTTTGTCATCGTAATGTTTCATTATGGAGAACGAAAGATGGCCAGCTAATATGTCCTCGGTGTAGCAGAGAAATACTTGAGGTAACAGACGACGGCAGGATTGTGGCAATTAAAGGGAAGGATTTCCCTGGGACGACCAAGAAATCTACTTTGGAACAAATTCAGCCTTAAAAAACGATATGGGCAGAGTAATCGTTTCTACGGGAAGAGGAGGAGCAGGAAAATCAACCTTCGTGGCCTTGGCTACCAGGTATTTGAAGCCACCTAAGTTGCTGATAGACCTCGATCCCGACGAGAGTCTAGCCAATATGCTAGGAGTGGATTTAGCTGAAAAGGGAAAGAAGACTGTTTCAGGCGCACTCTACGACATTTTGCAACAGAATCAAGGAGCTGGGCACACAGGTTACAATCTTCTATCCGAAATACTGCTACCTGCGATTCAAAGTGACTGTTTGTACAGGGGAGCGGAATTCGACCTTATCACCCTGGGAACAAAGTTTACTGTGGGATGCTACTGTACTCCAGATACAGTCCTCAAAGGTCTTATCCCCGCCTTGGCTGAGGGCTATGAAGAAGTGCTAATAGACTCACCAGCTGGATTGGAGCATTTCAACCGTAAGGTAGTAGTGGATATAGATGGCCTGTTTATAATTCTAGATCCCTCGGAGAAAGCATTAAAACATATAGAAAGGGTGATAGCCATCACCAAGGAATTGAAGGTTAACTACAAACATCTTTACCTTATAGGAAATCACAGATTTACTAACGACATGGGGGAGTATCTACGAAATTTTGGAGAAGCTTATTTAGGGAAAATAGACTACGACCCTGATGTAAAGCAATATAATTTGAAAGGAAAAGCTCTTTTTGAGTTACCTGAGGATTCACCTGCCTCACTCTCCGTAAGAGGAATTCTGGTGAAGGCAGGCTGTAACATCAGAGATAGAGACTTAGCATCAGGTCCGACAAGGAATGGTTGCCTGTGAAAGTGAAAGGCGTGGTCACTGAGTCTGGATCATGACTTGTTGCTAGTAATTCTAAAGGTTCTTACTCATTGAGCAAAAGATAAAGAAGGAAATACTTATAGAGACGTGCTGAGATCCGTTTCGAGATTGAAGGAAAGAAATGGCGAACCTACTCCACCTGCGGCTGGAGTGTAGATCCAATACATTGATGGGCTTTGTCCCTGTATGCTAAGATGATTCTAGCAGGGCATCAAATTGAGAGTTTGTAAAGGAGGTGGCAGTAATGGTATCAGTTGAGGTGCTAAAAGGTTTTCAGCTATTTGAGGGTTTGGATGAAAATGAGCTAGGGCAGATAGTTGACCTTTGCAGGGAGCGGAGTTACGAAGAAGGCTCTGTCATTTTCACAGCGGGTATAC
>JAUWGN010000081.1 GCA_030606385.1 Dehalococcoidia bacterium | reverse complement strand
TTACGGAAGATACTATAACACCTAATCCAGTGTCAATCTAAAATGAGACTTTGCTTTGTAGTTAAAAGCAAAGAATGCTCTTCAAGGGAAGTCCGGAAACACAGAGTAATGCTATCAAGATAAGAATTCCAGAATTGTCTTGGTTACTTCATCCACTTCTTCCATGAGCATGTGACCTGAATTCTCCAGGTAAACAAGTTTAGACCGTGGTATTCCATCAGCCAGGATTTGAGCATTTTCAGGTGGAAAAAAAACATCTCGCTTTCCCGCTAAAACCAGAGTTTGTGCTTTGACTTGAGGTAGCCTTTCACATGCATCGAACTCCATTATCGCCTTTTGTTGATTTAGGAAACCCTCGATTTGAGTTGGAGCTTCAAGTATCAAAGCGACCACTATTTTTGGCAAACCTAGGTTAATTTGGAGGAATTCTTCGGTAAACAGGATTGGCGGGAATTTTCGACATGTTTGTTCATCCCATGAACCCTTTTCCACCACATCTTCAATAATATCGACAAGGACTCCTTCAGCTGTGGCTGGCACCGGGACTGAGCGGCTCCCCTGATATTCCGAAGTGAGAGTAAGTTTATTGATCATCTTCTCAGCTATTTCTCTGACCCGCGGTCTATCAACCAGCTTTCCCAAAAGGCTGCTCATCCGGTTCAAATCAGCGGTATCGATGAGGATTGAATGTGGTCCGCCACAAAAGGTTGAAGCCAGGATAAGCTTTTCAACCCTTTCCGGGTAGTTCAAGGCGAGCTCTTGCGCTATCATCCCACCCATAGATAGACCCAGCACATGGGCCTTAGGGATGTTAAGCATATCCATCAAACCAACGGTGTCCTCGGCGAATAGTCTCATTGAAAATTCCTTATCTGACACGTCGGTGCGACCGGCCCCACGGTTATCAAACGTTATCACTTTGAATTTATCTGAAAGGACAGGCATCATCCGAGGGTCCCAGCAATTGGCGTTCCCCAGGATCCCCATTATCATCACCAGCGGGAAACCGTCGCCGAGAACGTCATAATACATATTGATATCGTTTACCTTTGCCTTAGACATATAAAACCTCCTCTAATTTCTGGTGATTGAGTTATAATTTTATGCCGGTATGCCTTATATATACAACCCCTCCAGTTTTGGGAATAACAACGTTATTGGCGGCTGAGCGAACTCCTTTTCTAACCTGCTTCCAGTTTTGTTATTTTATTTAACCTCGGAATGTGCCTGCCACCTTCGAATGAGGTTGAAAAATAAGTTTTGACGATTTCCATAGCTTCATTAACTTCAATCTCCTCTCCCCGCAAACATAAGACATTAGCATCGTTATGCAGCCGAGCTCGCTTTGCAGTAAAGGTGTCATGGCATAGTGCTGCCCTTATCCCCTTTATCTTGTTAGCCGCTATACACATACCTATCCCTGTGCTGCATATTAAGACACCATGGTCAAATTCACCCGCCGCTACCCCATCCCCCACCTTCTGAGCAAGATCAGGATAATCCACCGACTCCGTGTTGTAACAGCCAAAATCATGGTAGCTATAGCCTGATTGCTGCAGAAATTCCATAATTGTCTGCTTCAGCTTAAAGCCACGATGGTCACAGCCCAAAGCAATTCGCATACTTATTTTCCCCCTCCCTCTAACTCCCTCCCGCCAGGGGAGGGAGGACTATTTAAAGTTCCTCTCCCTTGACGGGAGAGGCTAGGTGAGGGTGAATTTACCTCTCTCTTGAAGGGAGTGGTTGGGTGAGGATGTAATGAACCTAATTCCTCAAGAGCCCTATCAAGTTCGTCCTGAGAAACAATGCCATGACGCAAAATCACAGCTCCTCCACCAGTGACATCAACCACAGTTGACTCGCTACCACCAGGACATCTACCTCCATCGATAATAAGGTCGACCTCGTTACCCAGTTGTTGTTTCACCTCGCCTGCGGTCACCACACTGGGCTTGCCACTGATATTGGCGCTGGTGCCAATCAGGGGATTATTGATTGCCTGAATAAGTGCCAGGCAAATAGGGTGAGCTGGAACACGCACCGCCATGTTAGTATTGCCAAGATAACCAGGCAAATGAGCTGCTTTAGGTAGAACCATTGTTAACCCACCAGGCCAAAAACGCCTGGCTAAAAATAAGGCAATTTCAGGCAGTGGCTTGGCGGCCAGAATAGCAAGCTGTTCTACATCACCGATAAGCAAGGGGAGAGGTAAATGTGTGGGACGCTTTTTCATCTCATAGATCCTCCCCACAGCTTTAGAGCGGAAAGCATCAGCTCCCAGACCATAGACCGTATCGGTGGGAAAGGCAATTACCCCACCCCGCTTGAGAATTTGAATTCCTTTGTCTATCTGTTCCTTTGAAGCATCCATTTTTTCTTGACGCCAGTATAGCATGATGATTTACCAAATTTAATTGGGGAACTGGCTGAGGGTCTAGCCCAAGTATCACATGCACTCTTTAGACTGGCGAATGTTTACAAAAGGAGATGATGCCCACCGGGTAACCGTATATGTAATGTAAGGAAAATGAAAATTCAATGAATTTTCAAATTGGAGGTGAAAGTGGCAAGTGGTGAACCGAAGTCTTCACATGATGCTAAATCGTTGAGGTTTGCTTGTTGATAAATGAACAACATTAATGTTCCAGGCGCTCTCGGCTAACTAAAGACCAGGCGAAGCCTGAAGCGTTCTATCCGCAGGTGTTGACCTTGCCGCTTGAGTACAATGTATCCCATTTGGGCCAGGACTAATTTCTCGCCAATTTCTTTTCTAACTACCCGTTATGCCGCTTTAAAAATCACCCGTTTTATTGCCCAAAAACACTTCTGTGGGGCTATTCACTCCTCAGGCTGCTGCATAAAATTAAACAATGCTAAAGTTGAGAATTCATTTCAGCTTAGCTTCCAGAAAACTAATGGGGGTATTGACAGAGTAAGAAGTAAGGCATAATGTACTCAAGGTACAGGTACACGACTAGCTAATACGAGATGCGTAGACCGTATGGTTACAATTATTGTTGGTTATCCTTCGGGATAATTCTCCTACTAGCTAGTGGGATGCGGTTTGTGCTGTGCCAACAGCGGTTTCGCCAACTCAGTCTGCAGGTCACCTCCCGCGTCTGAAAAGGTAGAGTTCACTGTTGGCACAGCACCTACAGCTACAGGAGCACAATTACATTCTTCATGAATGGCCGTGCAGAATGTAACCGGAAAGAGACACACTTACCTCGCTTTGTCACCAACGAAAAAGGAAAGGACCTGGGCGTATTACGGACATGCCATAAACATTGCCGAGCCCCGCCACTAACACCTGAATTACGATGCTGATTAATACTGTGGCAAAGGTGGCGGTTTGTACTCTACCGTAAGCTCTTTAAACGCCTTATTCCGTAATTTCTCCAAGCATGACCTTAGTTGCTGGCGCTCTTCTTCAGACAGCGAAGATATTATCTTGTAGATGGACTTTCTCCTGGTTGACTTATCATAAGCTTGCTGTCCCTTCTCCGTTATACTCACCCGCACCAGGTTCTTTCTGTCCAGATCTTGGGTCTTTCTCACCAGCCCCTTCTTTTCCATCCTGTTCAAAAGCGCGGAAACCGAGTGGGGCTCTCTAAATATCCGTCGGGAAATCTCGGAAGGCGTTGCCTTTTCACCAATGGCCTGGATGACCAACAAAACCCCGACCTCTATAACTGAGATATCGAATTGATCAAGTTCTTTCTGTCTCGCCCTGAGTGCCGCATCCGTAGTCTGGTGTAGCAGTACCCAGAGGTTGTAATCTTCATCCATAGGTGAGATATTTTTCATAGTCCCTCCATATTCGGAATTGGCTAAAGTTGCCACTGAGCTGGTCCTGTAACTTCCACGGGTTAACCACCAAACTCCTGAAGGCAACCAGCCTGCTAAAGCAGTCATAATACCACAGTCTCTGAAGAGGAATCAACATGGAGTTGCCAGACCCCACCCGTCCTTACCCCGGTCGTCTCCAAGAAACTAATGGAATATTGACAGAGTATGAAGTAAGATATGATAGAATGAAGGCAGGTGGACACGATTAGCTGATATGCGATTCATAGACGTTTTCCTTCCAACTACATAAGGTTGGGAGTTGGGGGTGAAAGAAGAGCACCGGAATCGTTGTCTGATAGCGGCTACTGGTGACCTTTTGCTTGAGAACATGCTTCTGGGAATGTAGTTAAAAACATTAAACGATGAGGAGGTGGTGGTAATGATTATAAAGTGGGGAGAGGTTGAGTTTGAGGGCCCCTATCCCATAACGGACTGGGAACCTCCGCATCAGGCTGCTGTCTATGCAATCATGATGAAGCCGCATCCTCAAATGAAGGTGTATAAATTTGTCTATTTCGGAGAGTCTGGTAACCTGTCGAACCGAGGATTCTATCGCGCACACCACAAATATGATTGCTGGGTCCGAGAGGCTGGTTCGGAAGGCAACCTTTATATCGGTATTCACCGTATGCCGGATTCGACGGATGAGCAAAGACGTAAATTGGAATCAGATTTAATATTAGGGCTATATAAGCCGGCATGCAATGATTAAACGGTAGCTAAAACTCCCCACCTTTGCCTGATGAGTAGTTCAGCTAGGTCGATTTGGTGAAAGAGTGGTTTGACATGATTCTGCTAGTGGTATAATAACCACGACAACTGCGTTTAGTTAAGGAGGCCAGCTATGGGTTTGAAGGTGGAGAAGGCCAAGATAGAGGCTGTGCTCTACACACAACAACTTAGGATAGAGGGGGAGGTTTATACCCCGAAAGGTACCAGATTTACGGATTTTATGAACGCTGAGCCAAGGTATCAGACAAGGCATGATTTTATACCTGTTACCAATAGCAAAGTCTACTCCCTGTCGGAAGATAAACTACTCTATGAGACCTCCTTCTTAAACGTAAATAAAAACTTCATAGTCATAGCCTCTCCAAAGAACCTGGCAGACGTATGATACAGCCTGGAGGATAGCGGAGAGGGACTGGTAACCCTGCGAAGCTACCCAGGGGTATAATTAAAGGTGATGCTGAGGAAATTATTCGCTCTCTTAGCTCTCGTTGTCGTGGTAGACGGTAACTATGACAACTCCACCTTTGCCTGATGAACAGTCCAGCCAGTGAATTTAAGAGAAGCCGCCTCAGATGAGTCAACAAGAGCAGGAGTTGGAAAAGCTCGCCGAAACAAGGGCGAGCAGAAAAGTCAATAGTTGGAGTAAGCAATTTAAGTCACCCTGGGTGATTGGGCTGGTTGTACTTGCATTCCTGGGATTTTGGTGTTTGTTAGTAGTATGGGCTAGTGACATCAATCTTGGAATAAAAGTGCTTGTGACCGTCATGATAATTGGCGTTGGATGGTTAGTTTACAGGAGACACAAGGTTTGGGAGGAAAAGCAACGTCGTAAGTTCTACGAGGAAGAGCTTTTGGAACTAAGGCATGAAAAGAGGGGCTAAATACCGGGAGCTAATGACATAAATAGTAGTATTTGGGATTACATGACAAACTGCACCTTTGCCTGATGAGTAGCTAGGCCGATTGAAAAAGTATAAACTAATA
>JAUWGN010000092.1 GCA_030606385.1 Dehalococcoidia bacterium | reverse complement strand
TCCCCGGCGATATACTACTAAAGCACCTGCCCAGCGGAGGAGAGACCTCAATATAGGATAATGGAACAACTGCTCTTTAGCCATGTAAATTATCCACCGAGAGACGCCGAATAACAGCAATTCGCCATCAATAACATGCACGTGGTTGGCGACCACGATGAGTGGACCAGATGGAGGCACGTTTTTCCTGCCTCTAACTTCCCAGGAGAGGAAAATATGATATAAAGGCTTAATGATGGTTACTACAATCTTTTGAGATCGGGTCATTGCTTTGTTGCCAGGGAATATATTTTGTCCACTACCTGCTCCAGGGGGAGTTTTTCGGTATCGATGATTATAGCGTCGCTGGCGGGTTTAAGCGGGGAGATAGAGCGAGTGAAGTCAGCTTCATCTCGCTTCTCCAGGTCAGCAATTATACTCTCATAATTTATCTTCCCCCCTTTTTGTGATAGTTCTTTGTAGCGCCGAAGAGCTCTCTGTTCAACTGAGGCGGTAAGGAAGATCTTCAGTTCAGCTTGTGGTAGGACCACCGTGCCGATATCCCTTCCTGCCATTATTATTCCGCCTTGCTGAGCTATCATTCGCTGTGCTGCCACCATTGCTCGTCGTACCCCGGCTACCTTTGCTACTATGGCGACGTTTTCATCCACTTCAGGTTGGGTTAGCTTAGCGGAGGCATTGTGGCCATCAATGAGCGGGGAGAGTCCCCTTTTATTGTTGGGCACAAAGTCAAACTTGGTTATTCCTGCTAATCTGGAAAGCTTATTTTCGTCTTCCAGAGGAATGCCTGAATTGATTGCTTTCCAGGTGAAGGCGCGATACATAGTGCCTGTGTCGAGGAAAAGATAGTCCAATCGTTGAGCAAGTAAGAATCCTACACTGCTCTTGCCCGCTGCTACGGGACCATCTATAGCAATTAATCTTGGCTTCAAATTCCTATTTCATCATCTTATATCTCAAAGTAAGCTGTCAAGAGTCTCTTCTCTGCATGTGATTGCGAACCCCGTTAGATGCTTACTATCAAACGGGGCGAGCCGAAGGCGTGGCAATCCCAGGAAAAGTCAAAAGGCAAAAATCAAAAGGCAAAATGACAGAGCAAAAATGAAAAAACAATCAGCGGTTAGCCAGTGGCTGAAGGCTGATAGCTAATGATTTGAGCTTTGAACTTATTTCGGATTTATCCGCCATGGCAAGCGGCGGTTAGGGGGGAGCGTGGCAATTCCTGTTGCTAACACTGTGTTACATTTTAGGCTATAATTAGGGAGACTATGCCAGCGTAGCTCAGGGGTAGAGCAGCGGTTTCGTAAACCGCAGGTCGGGGGTTCGAATCCCTTCGCTGGCTTGGAGGCGAAATGAGCAAATTGGTTGATAAGTTGTGCCGTTTTTCCAAGCCTTCTCCCCAAATGGGCTTTCGTCGTGCTAGCTCTGAATCGGCAGCGCCGACGATGTTGCTTATCGCCGGCATAAGAGATGGGGATGTCACCGGAGCTAAAGCAATAGCCAGTAGCAATGTGGATGCGGGGTTGATATTCGAGCAGGTGGAGATGGGTAGTTTGAGGCAGATGGCTGAGGCTACGGGGAGTATCCCGATGGGTGTGTTTCTGGGGGAGGGCAATAGCGCTAAGGTGGCTGAAATTGCTACCTCGGGCTGTGACTTCGTTGTTTTTGATGCGAAGGCGCCGGTAGAGACACTGGAAATAAAGGAGTTGGGGAAGTTTCTCGCTGTAGAGATGTCTTCAGGGTACGATTTAATCAGACCCATTGGCGAGCTTGAGGTTGATGGTGTGATTCTAGTTAATCGAGCGCCAGTGCTTGCCATTGAGCACTTACTTCTGTGTCGGCGATTTGGGTCAATGATAACCAAGCCAATCCTGGTGGAGGTAGCTTCACCGACAAAAGCGGATGTTAGCACTCTATGGGAAGCTGGCGTGGATGGCATAGTTGTTCCTCCGGGACAGTCGCTGGAGCAACTTTCCAAACTGAGGGAAACTATTGCCAGTTTGCCTCAGCGCAAAAGAAGGTGGGGGGGAATTGGGGTGACGCTTCCTCATTACGGTGGTATGGTTGTTGAGGAGGAGGAAGCGGAAGAGGAGGAAGAAGAAATCTAGCTGCATGCCGTTGCCCGCCTTTTTGGTGTCATTGCGAGCCCTTCGTTCCTTGTCATTCTGACCCTGAACGGAGTGAAGGGGAAGAATCTCGCTCAGGACAGGCTCCGCGAAGCAATCTCGGTGGAGAAGATTGCGTCGTGGCTAGTGTTCTTCGCAATGATATGATAAGCACATTATACTTTACAATTTAAAATGAGGGATCATGGAGACGAGCTTAGGGTTATTTTTACTATCTGTGGCTATAATTTCCCTTACCGGGGTGATGCTTCCCGGTCCGATGACCGCAGCCACAATAGCTAAAGGTTACCGAAATAAAAATGCCGGTGCCTTAATCGCCGTAGGTCACGCTGTAATCGAACTGCCGCTTATCGCGGCAATGTATCTTGGGATAGGGCATTTTCTTGGGCTACCGGCGGTGGTAAATGGGATATACATCGCCGGGGGGGTGGCGTTGTTTTACCTTGGTTTCCGAATGTTTCGCACCGCCGGTGATGCTCCTGAGGAGGTAGGTGGTCTGCCGGCGAGTTCTGTGGTCACTGGCATCCTGGTCACGGGGACTAATCCTGCCTTCTATGTGTGGTGGATTACCATAGGTGCTGCGTTGATAACTGGTGCTGCCCGTTTTGGCGCCATCGGTATTGTTCTTCTTGGTGTGGTGCACTGGCCTTGCGATTTAATATGGAGTGAATTTCTCTCCATGGGCACGTTTAAGTCGCGAAAGTGGTGGACGGGGAAGGTGCAACGAATTGTGTTCAGTGTTTGTGCTCTGGTTCTGCTTGGCTTTGGAGCGTGGTTCGTGTTTTCCGGGTTATCTAATTTGTAATTCCCCCCCAAGCTACCTCCCGCTAGGGGAGGGAGAACTCTAATCTTCTCCTTGGAAAGAAAACTCTAAATCCCAAATCCGAAATGCTAAACAATATCAAATGACCAAAATTCAAATAACCGAAACAGTTTTGAACTTTGAATTTAGATATTGGCATTTGTTTAGGGCTTAGAGCTTAGAGTTTAGGATTTTGCTTCAGTATTTTTGCATTTTAAATTGTAATTTTGACTTTTTATCTTTGATTTTTGAGTTTGTTTATGTGAGCCATATCTCATATAAAGATGCCGTCCACCAGCTTCAGGCGAAGTGAAGCCTAATCTGGTCAATTTTCTGATGAAAGTCCTTCTTTTGCATGGTGCCCATCTAGCCATGGGCTACTATTTCCTCAAGTGTAGGTATTCCTTTGTTTAGGTCGACTTCATCGATGATGGGTAGTTGGTCACCGTGCCTTATCTTGACCAATAACCAGCCTTCAAGAACTTCTCGCAACTCAATCTGGCATTGGTAAAGGGTTTTGCCGAAGGCAATTACTCCCAAGCATTCATCAATCTTACCACAATAAGTTCCATCCTCAAGCTTGTCATACACTGCCCTACTCATAGCTTTATTTATGTATTCAGTAAGCATAGCCACCTTGTTTAACATTCTAATATGGTCGGTGAATGGTGTCAAAGAGACCGGAGAAGTCAGGTGAGGATGCCAAATGACAGAAAACTCTAAATCCCAAATCCGAAATGCTAAACAATATGAAAAAGCAGTCAGTATTGAGTAGTTGCCTGATTCATCAGGCATTAGCGTATTTAGTAGTTGTTCGTTAGTTAATAGAGCAGGCACAATTGCCCAATAAATTGGGCGACTACATTTTTAAACTGGGATTGCGGAGCCTGTTCCGAGTAAAATGAGGAATCTCACTCTGAGATTGCTTCGTCGCTACCTCTCCTCGCAATGACAGAAAAGGGCGCTCCTCGCAATGACCAAAGGGGTATGCCTCGCAATGACAAAAATTGGCTGTAATTCAGGGGACGAGCTGGGTAGCCTGGAAATATTTGCCCTCTGTCTTTATTGAAGGGGCGATGACCATTCTTGTGTTGTGCATCTCTTTTATTGTTCGGGCGCCGCAGACACCCATTCCAGTGCGAAGAGCGCTAACCAGATTTTGAGTACCATCAGTGACCGAAGTGGGACCAAGCAGGATTTGCTGCAGAGTTGCTTTAGCTCCTACCTTGATTCTCGTTCCTCGAGGCAATGCTGGATGGGGGTGGGACATTCCCCAGTGGTAGCCCTTTCCCGGTGCTTCCATAGCCTGGGCCAAAGGGGAGCCAAGCATAACTGCGTCAGCGCCAGAGGCAAATGCCTTGCATAGGTCACCTCCGGTGCGGATACCTCCATCGGTTATCACTGAGACATATTTGCCGCTTTCCTTGAAGTTGGTCTCTCTGGCTGCAGCGCATTCAATGGTAGCGGTCACCTGGGGCATCCCCACGCCAATCACCTCCCTGGTGGTGCAGGCAGCACCGGGACCAACACCAACCAGAATGGCATCTATCCCTGTTGTCATCAGCTCAAGTGCGGCGGAGTAGCTACAGCAGTTGCCCACAATGACGGGCAAGGATATCATCTGGCATAGCTCTGACAGGATGAGACCGCGATAGCTCTTGGAGATATGGCGAGTGGTAGTGACCGTTGATTGCACCACGAGGACATCAATCCCTGCCTCCTTAGCTAAAGGGGATAGTCTTTTGGTGTTTGCCGGTGTGAATGACACTGCACAGATGGCGCCCGCTTTTTTAATCGTCTCGATTCGTTCTCCGATGAGTTTCTCCTTGATAGGCGTGGAATAGACTTTCTGAAGCAAAGCGGTAGTCTCGCTTTCCGTAGCGCCGGCGATCTGGGCCAGAATTTCATCGGGACTTTCATATCTTGTCTGAATTCCCTCGAGGTTGAGCACAGCCAGACCGCCGAGCTTGCTGTATTCGATGGCGAAAGATGGGTCAACTATGCTGTCCATAGCCGAGGCTAAAATAGGAATGGGAAAGGTCAGCTCTCCCAGTTTGAACTCGATATCGGTCTGATCAGGGTTGATGGTCACGTCTCCGGGGACAAGGGCGACCTCATCAAATCCATAGGCGCGTTGTAATTCCTTGTATTGGGGCATATTAGGGCAGAATATACCGCCAGAGAGAGG
>JAUWGN010000046.1 GCA_030606385.1 Dehalococcoidia bacterium | reverse complement strand
TGGTGAGAATCTACCCCCTTGCCAATGCTCTTCAATATTTCATCATCACCACTCTCCAGGCCAGTATAGAAAATAGTTAATTTAAGTTCCCTTAGTCGGTTAAGCTCATCCTGACTTCTGCGCAAGATATCCTGCGGAGTGGCATAGGTGCCAATTCTTTCGAGATGGGGAAATTTCTCATTAAGATACTCCAGTACCTCCACCAAGCCTTTATAGGGATAAACTAGAGCATCGCCATCTTGAACGAAAATTCTTCTCTGGTCCCAATATTGGGCTATTTCATACACCATGTTGGGGATAGCAGGTAGAGTGACACCATGTTTCATATATAGAGCCAGTGCATCGATCTCCTGCTTAACTTCGTCAACTTTCCTTATTTTGAGTTTGGAACCATAGTACCCACAAAAGGCGCAGGTATTGTTAGAACAGCCACTGGTCAGCGGCAAGAAATAGCTTCGCCACTCACTTGGTGGTCTGATAATTTCGGGCCTGTTAAACTTTTCCCCTTCTGATGGCATGCACTCACTCCCCACGGATTGTTGAACCTTCAGCCAGGTTATCAAGGACAAAAGCCACCGCACCCAGTATGCTAGAATCGTCTCCGAGCAACGCAGGCCTGATTTGAACAGAGGTGGCTGACGTTGCAAAGGCTCTTTCATTAACTACCTTTATCGCTGGCTTAAGCAACAGGTCACCCATCTTTGCCACACCACCACCAATCAAAATTAGCTCGGGATTAAAAATGTTGACCAGATTAGCTAAACCCACACCGAGATAATACCCCAGGCGAGCGATAAGCTGGTTCGCTAACTTATCCCCCTGTTTTGCTGCCTCGAAGACAACCTTAGCATCGACTTTGGTTAAATCACCACCAGCGAACTCAACAATAGAGGTATTGGCACCTTCTTTGATGTGCTTTACTGCTTCTCTAGCTAGAGCGGTGCCCGAAGCCAGAGTTTCCCAGCATCCTACATTACCACAGTTGCAGCGTGGTCCGTTTACGTCTACCGTCATATGTCCAACCTCGCCTGCGGCTCCAAGGACGCCAGTATAAAGCTTGCCATTGCAAATGATGCCACCCCCGATGCCGGTGCTAACCGTAATGTAAATGAGGTTAGTAACTTGTTTCTTTACCCCAAAGCGCCACTCCCCCAAAGCAGCCAGACTGGCATCGTTGCCCAGATAGGTGGAGACACTAAATCTTTGATGGACAGCATCTCCCAAGGACACTTCATGCCAGCCAGGAAGGTTAGGGGAGAAAATAACCTTGCCATTTTCAGAATCTATAATGCCCGCCGCAGCGATGCCTATGCCGGAAAGCTGAGAGAGAGCGACATTACTTGAAGAAATCGCCCTATCAATGGTGGCAAATATGTTATCTATTACGACCTGGGGGCCAGCTTGAGCAGAGGTAGGGCTATAGTCCCGGGAGATGACTTTCCCCTCCCCAGTGACAACAGCAGCAGCAATTTTAGTGCCTCCAATATCCACTCCTAAGATTAACTTCTCGCTCATCATTCACACTACCAACCTTCACATACTATTTCGCCAATAGCAAGCTTGTCAATAACACCCTTAAACAGCTAAAATGACGATGTGATGATTGAATTTGAGCATATTAAGAAGCTCTCCCGTACTTCGCCATCAAAGATAGTACTATTGGTGATAGACGGCGTAGGTGGTCTGCCTCATCCCAAAACCGGCAAGACAGAATTAGAATCAGCGAGAAAACCTAACCTGGATAAAGTAGCCCAGGAATCGCTCTGCGGACTCATCGACCCGGTAAGCCCGGGAATTACCCCTGGCAGCACGCCAGGACACTTAGCACTCTTCGGATACGACCCCGTTAAATATAATATCGGCAGGGGAATCATTGAAGCGCTTGGGATAGATTTAGCACTAAAGAAAAGCGATGTCGCCGCCCGAGGTAATTTCTGCACCGTTGATGACCAGGGAATTATCGTTGATAGGAGGGCAGGACGAATCTCTACAGAGGAAAATACTAGATTATGTCAATTATTGAATGAGATTAGTATCCCTGGAACTGAAATCATAGTATCGCCAGTGAAGGAACATAGATTCGTGCTCATCCTTCGAGGCGATGAGTTGTCACCCCAATTAACCGATTCTGACCCTCAGCAAACAGGGTTAGCTCCCAGGAAGATAGAGGCATTGTCCACGAAGGCAGAAAAAATGGCGGAGATTGCCAATAAATTCGTGCACCAGGCCGAGAGACTGCTTCGCCCTGCTCACAACGTCTCCCCGGCCAACATGGTGTTGTTGCGCGGATTCTCCCAATATCCCGACATACCTTCCATGCCTGCGATCTATAAATTAAAGCCCGCAGCCATCGCCCTATACCCCATGTATCGAGGTTTGGCTAAACTGGTGGGGATGGAGGTGCTTCATTCAGGTAACAACATAACAGACCAGCTAGAAAGTCTGCGCCGTAATTATGAAAATTTCGACTTCTTCTTCATCCATTTTAAGGCAACAGACTCTAGAGGAGAGGATGGGAACTTCGAGGCTAAAGTGCAAGCCATTGAGGAAGTTGATGCTGCACTTCCTTTGTTGCTCAAATTAGAGCCTGATGTTCTCATTATTACTGGAGACCATTCCACCCCAGCAACTCTGGCCATGCATAGCTGGCATCCCGTTCCTTTTATGCTTCGCTCTAAATGGTGTCGACTTGATAGAGTGACCGAATTCTCAGAGCAAGCCTGCCTTGCTGGTGGTTTAGGACGATTCCCCGCAATAGAAATAATGCCGCTGGCTATGGCTAACGCTCTAAAATTAGACAAATTTGGTGCTTGAAAGTGAAGGTTAGAAAAGCAGTTATTCCCGCCGCTGGCTGGGGGACAAGATTCCTGCCCATTACCAAATCCATTCCCAAAGAAATCCTGCCCCTGGTAGATAAGCCAATTATCCAATATGCCGTGGAGGAATGTGCCGCTTGCGGAATTGAATTGATAATCATAATCACGTCCCAGGGAAAAGCAGCCATCGAGGATTACTTTGATAAAAGCGTAGGGCTGGAGCACATCCTGGAACAAAAGGGCAAAGAGGATCTGTTAGCCAAAATATCTCACCTCGCGGACTTGCCCAACATCTGCTTTGTCCATCAAAAAGAATTGCTTGGATTGGGGCACGCTGTGCTCTCCACCAAAGATGTAGTAGGCAAAGAGCCATTTGTCGTAATACTTCCCGATGACCTCTTTGAGCAAAGAGAACTGGTGCTTAAAAAAATGTTAAAAATCTTCGATGAATATCAAGGTAGCGTTGTTGCCTTGAAGAGAGTGGAGCCAGATGAGATAGCAAGGTACGGCATAATTAAACCGAAGAAGGTAGCCAAGAATGTTTACCAAGTTATGGACATGGTAGAAAAACCAGAGCCATCGAAGGCTCCGTCAAATCTCGCTATCATGGGCAGATATGTGCTTACGCCGGAGGTCTTCCAGGAATTACAGTCCACCAGCTTCGGCATAGGTGGTGAGATTCAGGTGACCGATGGATTAAAGCGGTTGCTCCAAAGACAAGCTATATTTGGGTATGAAATTGAAGGCGACTATTATGATGCTGGCACAATACCAGGGTGGATTAAAGCCACAATAGCAATGGCTTTGAAACATCCTGAAATAGGGCCGGAGTTGAAGGATTATTTAAGCCATCTTGTCCGTAGTAAAGTTTAACCTCCTTCCCCAGGCAGGGGTGTCTTCACCAAACCTTCTTGTTGTAGTGCATCCATAAGACGAGCAGCCCTGGGGTAACCAATGCGAAGACGGCGTTGTAGGAAGGAAATGGAGAGATGCTCATGCTCCTTCGCCATCTGCCTCGCTTCCTCCAAAAGGGGATCTTTGAACGTACCAATTCTTTGACCTGAAGAAGTTAATTCATCCACTTCATCAAAATTGATAAGGCTCGCCCCTGGCCTGCGTTGATTTCCCCAAAAGTATACTAATTTCTGTATTTCAGAATCAGAGACGAAAACCCCTTGAAGGCGCTTGGACTTGGCGGCTTCAGTAGGCATGTAAAGCATATCACCCCTACCAAGCAATTTCTCAGCGCCTGCTGTATCAAGAATAGTGCGCGAATCAATCTGGGAAGTAACTGCAAAGCTAATTCGAGTAGGAAAGTTGGCTTTAATAAGTCCGGTAATCACATCAACGGAGGGACGTTGAGTAGCTACAATAAGATGGATGCCAGTGGCTCGAGCCAGCTGAGCCAATCGGCAAAGACACCGCTCCACTTCATCAAAGGCTGTCATCATCAAATCAGCTAGCTCATCAATGACAAGCACCAAATATGGCAGCGTCTCTTCAAGTGAGCGGTCTTTATTATAACCTTCAATGTTACGCACCCCCACCTGGGCAAACTGACGATAGCGCCTATCCATTTCGTGGTTAAGCCAGCGCAATGCTTTTAAGGCTCTGTCAGTGTCCACAACCACCGGAGCAACTAGATTAGGTATCCCATTGAAAACCACTAATTCCACCCGCTTTGGGTCAATCATAATGAACTGGACATCGTCAGGACTGTTATGTAAAAGCAAGCAACAAATAATGGACTCCAAACAAACAGTCTTACCACTGCCGGTAGCACCAGCAATGAGCAAATGAGGCATTCTAGCCAGGTCAGCCACAATTGCTTCACCGCCAGCACCTTTCCCTAAAACAATGGCTACCTTTGATTTAGCTCTAATCTTCTGAAAGGCTGTGGTTTCTATCACGCTACGGAGAGAAACTGCCCCAAACACGGTATTGGGAACCTCAATGCCTACCATCGACTTCCCAGGCACAGGAGCTTCAATCCTAATGCTGTGGACAGCTAAAGCTAGAGCTAAATCGTTAGCTAAAGATGTTATGCGGTCTACCCTGACCCTGACTTTCGATACCTCCTCTAATCGTGTTTGAGTACTGCCATACCTATCCCTCTCCTTGATCTCCTTATACTTCCTATCCCAGCCTGGCTCAACACCAAACTGTGTCACCGTAGGACCTATGTTTGTTTGCACTACTTTAGCTTCCACGCCATAGCTAACTAACGCTTCTTCAATCACTCGAGCCCGCTTATTAACATCATCCTGGGACAACTCCACTTCTACCGGTCTATCCAGAATCTCAATCGGCGTAAGTTGCCAACCACCAGGGGTAGTAATTAGTTCATGCTCCCTTATTACCTGCTCTACCTGTCTTGCTTGTTCTACCTCAGGAACCTCAATATGACTGGGTTCAGCGGGAGTAGGCTCAGCCGGAATGGTTTCAGCAGGGACACCTGGCGTAATAACAGCTCGGCGCCGGAGGCGAGCCCAAATACGTCTAAAGGCGTGACGACAATATTGGCCTATAGTGGTTATCGCATGCCAGACTTCATCGGGGATTATTAAAATAGTCCCCAGAAGGACAAGCCCAATTATTCTCAAAACACCCACAACACCAGGAGCACTGGCTATGCTCTGACCAATCTTGCCTCCTAATGTAGCCTCGTTTAGAATGCCACTACCAGGGCTGAAAAAAGAAAGTGCTCCCCAAATAGCTATGGCAAGGATGACTCCTCCCACAAACCGATTCCACCGCCTCGTTAGAAGAGGAAAATGCCGTCCCTTCACCAACCAGACTATCACACCCACTGCGATGGCTATCAGAACCAGCCCGAGACCAAACAAGTCAAGCACAGCAGCTCCCGACTCGACTAAAATGGGATAGAACCGATAAAGCAACCCTACTGTGACAAGAGTTAATATGAGCCTCCATACTAAAGGCTTGACAAAGAAAGCCGCGAATTGCTTCACTGCTGATTGGTTTTTTGTCTTTCCCCGCTTTAATCTGGAAGTTGCTTTATGTTTCCCCTTGCGCATGGGAAAAACTATGCCTCCACAGTTATCGGAATAATTATAGGGTGGCGATGAGTTTGCTTGTAGAAGAAATCTGCCAGGAGCGTTTTAACCCTGGCATCAGCAGCATCAGGGTTAGATAAACACTTTGGGGTACTTTTTAAGCCTGCTACCACTACCTCCTGACTTTGCTTGATCAGCCTCTGTCCATCCTTGGTATCAACAAACCCCCGGCTTAGAATTTCAGGCTTCCTTGCTAGTTTGCCACCTTTAACATCAATGACAGTCACTACCACTACAATTCCATCTTGAGAAAGCTGCTTTCGGTCACGAAACACAGCGCTATCCAGGGCATATGTCTTTGAACCAACCACGTAAATGTCCTCCATTGCAATCTTACCCACAACCTTCCCCTTCTCCTTATCTAATTCAAGTATATCTCCGTCTTGAAGGACAAAGGCATTATCCTTAGCCATGCCCAGAGTTTCAGCTAACTTAGCATGCAAGCTTAAATGGCGATATTCGCCATGAATAGGGATGAAGAACTTAGGCTTAACCAGGGTAAGTAACAACTTCAACTCTTCTCGACTGCCATGGCCATGGACATGAATTTGAGCTAATTTATCATAAACCACGTAAGCACCTTGCTGAAAAAGGCTGTCGATGGTTTTATTAATCAACGCTTCATTACCAGGAATAGGTGTTGCTGATATCACCACAGTGTCACCAGGGACAATCTGCACCTGGTCATGGTTTCCATTAGCTATCCTCACTAAAGCAGAGGTAGGTTCACCTTGACTCCCGGTAGCTAATATCACAATTTGATTGTGCGCCAAATATTTAAGCTCATCACTCTGGCAGAAAATGCCCGGAGGCGCAACGAGATAACCTGACTCCAGAGCTACTCGCGCTATCTCCTTCATACTTCGTCCGGTGATAAACACACGGCGATTGTGTTTAGCAGCAGCGTCGATTACCTGCTGTACGCGAGAAACAAGGGAAGCAAAAGTGGTTATAATTACCCTTCCTGAAGCCCCAGCAATGATATTACTTAAAACATCGCTGACCACCTTTTCAGAAGGAGTATATCCAGAAAGCTCAACATAAGTAGAGTCGGAGAGAAGAAGTAAAACACCCTTCCCTCCTAATTGCGCCAGCCGACTAAGGTCAGTTGGCTTGCCAATTATCGGTGTGTAATCAATCTTGAAATCACCACTGTGGACTATGATGCCTAAAGGGGTATCAATGATTAACCCCGTAGTATCAGGAATACTATGACACACCGGGAAAAACTCCACGGTAAAGCTACCAAGCCTGATTTTATCCCCGTAGGAAACTATATTTAGCTTTGATTTATCCTTCATCCCTCGTTGCTTGAACCCGCTAGAGAGCAATTTCCCGGTAAACTCAGCGGTGTAAACAGGACAATCAAGTTGAGGTAAGATATAACGCAAAGCGCCAATATGGT
>JAUWGN010000100.1 GCA_030606385.1 Dehalococcoidia bacterium | reverse complement strand
TCACCCTTAGATTTTATGACTTTCGGTGTTAACTTTTTCATCGGGTCACCTCTCTATCAACCAGCAAAATAACCACTGCTATCAATACCGTGACTAGATATACAATACCCCAAAAAGCCGCCCTCCCGCTTGGCACCGTGGCAATTACTAAGACAGCTATATCTAAAACAAGGAAGAAAAATGCAAAACGGAAAAAATGGTAAGCTGGTTGCACCTTCTTTCCCGGTATATCCTCACCGCAAAAATAGGTAGCTAGCTTTTTCCCCTCTACCTTAGTTCTTGGTCCCAGGGTACTCCCCCCTTTGTAGAGAAGGTAAGCGACAAGCAGAAATATGATGAATGCAATTGGTGGAGAAAGTATAAACTGACTCATAGACCTCCTGCAAAGCCCATTAAATATTGTACAGCAGGATTAACTATTTTCAAGCCAAACTCAGGGTAAACACCGAGCAACACGGTGAGAATAACCATGACAACGATGGGAACACATATCCATGCCGAAACCGGTCTGGCTTTCTCTGCTCTCTCTGAGATATCACGGGAGAACAGAATGGTATTCAAGGCCGGAAGATAGTAACCTAAGGAGATCGCACTATTTAAAATCAGCAGGCTCATGGCCACAATGCCCCAACCACCAGCATCAACACCGCCTTTACAAATGAAGAATTTACTGATGAAGCCATTAAGAGGTGGCACTCCAGCTAAAGCTAAAGCAAAAAAGGCGAAAGCAACCCCCACTAATACATTTTTTCGCCCTATCCCCCTCATTTCATGCAGATCACTGGTGCCGATAGACTGAAGAATAGCCCCGGCACATAGAAATGCTCCCCCTTTCATCACTGCATGGTTCAGAATATGGAAAGAAGCACCTCTAAATGCGTACTCACCGGCAATTGGCAGATAGTTAAGTGCCAGCCCAATTGCCATCACCACATAGCCCATATGCGCTATGCTGGAATAAGCCAGCATCCGCTTCAAATCCTTTTGCACCAATGCCATGAAATTGCCCACGAACATGCTAATGATGCCGAAAATTATCAGCACTACCCCGGGGTGAGTTCCTGTGGGCAACAGTATTGCTAGGGCTTTGAGCATCGCAATAGCCCCTGCTCCACTGGTAATGCCCGATAACAAGGCGCTTATCCCACTAGGGGCGGCCTGATAAGCGTCGGGTAGCCACATATGAAGCGGAACTATGGCTACTTTTACTCCGAAACCGGCTATAATGAGACCGGCAGCGGCGATGGCCATTCCTGGGTCCATGTTTGCTGCCGATTGCGCCAGGGTATTCAGGTCAAGATTGCCGGTATACATAAATATTATAGAGATACCACCAAGAGCCAGCAAAGATCCAGAGATGCTCATGATGGTGTACTTAACTGCTGCTTCCACAGGCTCCCATTTCTCTTTCCGGAAGGCAACCAGTGCATAAGAAGGGATAGCCATAACTTCGAAGAAAACAAACAGGTTAAATAGGTCTCCTGCGAATCCAATGCCTATGGCGCCGGCAATCATAAGGAGGATGAGGGCGTAATACCTGCCCAAGCCAGGACTATCTTTCATATGGCTTACATCATAGATTAAGACCAAAATCCCCAGCCCCACCGCTACCACACCCAGAAATATTGCCAGCCCATTAGCCTCAAGGAATGTTTGAGCACCCCAGAGGGAATAGGTTACACGCCCGCCTCCAGGATAAAGATTAAGGAGTTCCACTAAAGCAATAACCAGGAACAGGAGAGAAAATAAACCCGTAAATTTAGGCTTAGGATACGTGCGACCAAAAAGGTAAGTTAAAAGAGCCCCAACGAAGAGTGTAATAATAGGAGCAGCAGGTGAAATATTCAATTTAGTACACTCCCAAAGCAAATAGCATTATCAAAAATATTACAAGTCCTATGGCTATCGCTAAGTTGTTATAATTCAAGTCCCCTGTTTGTAATCTCCTGAACTGCTGGCAGAAACTGAGGAGACTTTTCACAATAACCCGGTTGTAGAAGATGTCAATCCAGTAAGCTCTGAACAAAGGCAAGGTGAGGGCAGAAGGCTTCTGATATGTATTTATAACAGTTGCTCTCCATTTTAAAGTTAGAACTATTAGAGTAACTATTATAGCGACGGTAACCACGATAATGGGGCTAGTGAAACTATGTTGGATAAGAGCAGCTAAAGACATAGGCATTATGTGATAACCGACTGGCAAGGAGAACGCCATGCTTGCTGTATAAGGAGATATACAAAGCCAGAATAGGAAAGATCCAAGAGCTAGTATAATTAAAGGCCCAGTCATTTGCGGCGGAGATTCATGAACCTCGGTTGAAGTTCTTTTCTCTCCTTGAAAGGCAAGCCAATACATTCGCCAGGAATAAGCCGCGGTAAAGAAAGTAGCTATGACAAGGAGAGCAAGAGGTATATAAGCTCCGCCCTGTAACAAGCTTGACATAATCATATCTTTGGAGAAAAAGCCGGTCCAGATAGGAATTCCCACTAGTGAGAGAAGCCCGAAGATGAAGGTAATACGTGTAATCGGCATGTACTTAGCCAGTCCTCCCATCTGGTGCAGGTCTTTAATTCCCCCAGTCATACACATGATGGAACCAGCGCCAAGGAAGAGCAGTGCCTTGAATATCGCGTGACTTACAAGGTGGAACTGACTAGCTAAAAGCGCTCCTACCCCAATAGCAGCCATCATATATCCCAACTGGCTGATAGTAGAATATGCCAGCACCCGCTTAATATCCCACTGTGTTAGCGCTATTGTTGCTGCCATAAGAGCGGTTATTGCTCCAATCCAGAGCAGTGCCGTAGGCCACCAGGCTAGCGCAGCGAATATGGGATAGCTGCGAACAAGCAGATATATACCAGCGTTGACCAGGCAAGCGGCGTGAATCAGGGCAGTGATAGTAGTAGGGGCTGCCATAGCATCCGGTAACCAGACATGCAGAGGAAACTGCGCTGATTTACCTATGGCTCCAGCAAGAAATCCAGCGCCGGCTAGACCGAGAAGGGTGAAGGAGATGAGGCCAGCCTGTGAGGCGCTCATTATCTCGAAGATGTTAAGAGTTCCTGTAGCATGCCATAAGATTAATATACCGGCTAAAAGTCCAATGTCTCCTATCCTGGTCACGATAAATGCCTTAATCCCGGCTGGTACAGACTCTGGTTTATGATAGTAATAAGCAATTAGAGCATAGGAACAGAATCCAATAATCTCCCAGAAGACGTACATAACTAGAAGGTTGCTGGTTAAGGCCAGTCCGATCATGCCACCAATAAACAACAGTGCTTGCCAATAATATCGTGAGAGTGAATACTCTTGAGATGCCGGCTTCATGTATCGAATGGAAAATAACAAAACCAGGGCTCCAATAACGCCGGCAACTATAGCTACGACAACACTGAAGGAATCGAGACAAACACTGAATGCTATCCTGCCTGCCCCCGGTATCCACATAAAGCTTTCTACAGTTCCTTCTGTGATGTAGGGAATTAACGATAAGGTCAGGCCCCCGGTGATGAAACCTAAGGCTACGGCATATATCGTCCTGGCTTTGGCGCTTATCTTTTCAACAAGATAAGTAAAGGGGCCAAGTACTATGGGTACCAATATGGCAAGTAAAGCTAGCAGTACACCAGTTTCCATTTCCTAACCTCGAAGCCTCTTGAGAATATTGATGTCCAGACTACCTGTATGCCGATACGCAGCCACTATCAGAGACAGGGCAACCGCTGTGCTAACTGCCTCAATCAGGATGATGGTCACTACTATAGCCTGAGCGATTTGTTCATTTCCTTGAAGGTTACCAGCGAGGATAAAACTTAAACTAACTGCTTTGGCAATAACCTCAACTCCGATTATTAACTGGATTAAATTTCTTCGGCTTATTAAGCAATAAATCCCAATGCCTAAAAGGATAACAATTGCTGCTATATAAAGCTGCCATAAATTCATTACTGAGATCTCCTAACCAATGTAAGAATGCCAAAAGTCCCAGCCAGGATCACTAGTAGTTGAAGAAAGACATCAAGGGGCCGGAATTCCCACAAAGCGATACTAAAGGTTTGGGGGCCACCTAGAACATAGACCGCAGGCTGGGGTGAGTGGATCAATATCAAAACGGAAAAAACCACAAATATTACGCCGAATACCACCCCAAGTATACTTTTTGTCAATTCCTCATTTTCTCCTGGTTAAACTGATAGCTGCTACGAATAACGCTGTGATTAAGCCAGCGCAGACAGAGAGTTCAATTACTGCGGCATAAGGAGAATTTAAGCGGTAAAAGATTATTGCTAATGCAACGCTCAAAGCCGCCAATGAAATCGCAGCAGAAAGTAGATTCTTAAAGCTCACTGCCATAATAGCAAGGACAATAACTGCGATAAGAAGAACTATGTTGATGACAGGAACCACGGCAAGCATCGTTAAAACCTCGATAAAATTACATCCCTCGTTAATGTCTCTTTAAGAAGCCAGCATCTAGAGTCTCTAAATAATAAATGGATAAATCTGGCAGAAATAAAACGAAGGATGGATAGCCAAATGGGCGTACCCATCCTTCTTCTGATCACAACCTGCGTATTTTAAGCATTGCTCTAAACTGATGTCAATAGGCTATACTTGTTCACGTGATTGGCGACGCTTTAATTTCCTTCTTTGTCATTACAGACCGAAGGCGTGGCAATATCAGCGAAGAAAAATTCTTGGGGATTGCGG
>JAUWGN010000047.1 GCA_030606385.1 Dehalococcoidia bacterium | reverse complement strand
ATATAGCGGCGCATACCACTTGATTCTAATTGGAACACACCTTCAGTTTCCCCGGCAGCAAGTAACTGAAAGGTCTTGGTATCAGTGGGAGGCAAATTTTGCAAATCCAGGGAAATGCCTCGATTTTGCTCTATAACTTGCTTAGCCTTAGCCAAGATAGTCAGGTTAGCCAACCCCAAAAAATCCAGCTTAAGCAATCCTAACCGAGCGATGTTTTCCATATGGAACTGAGTCATGACAGCATGGTGATGGCCCTTGCTCGCTGGCTGTAACGGTACATATTCAATTAATGGGGCATGAGATATGACAACGCCAGCAGCGTGTGTGCTGTGGTGACGAATATTTCCTTCTAATTTCCTCGCTGAATCAACTAAACCGTGCACTGTTTCATCTTGATAATAGATATCGTAAAGCTCTTTACTCTGCTCCAAAGCTTTGTCCAGTGTTATTGCTGGCTCTGGGGGGATAAGTCGTGCTACATGGTCAACTTGAGCATATGGGATACCTAAAGCTCGCCCGGTATCCCTTAGCGCTGCTCTAGCGCCCAGAGTTCCAAAGGTGATAATTTGAGCCACATGGTCAGTTCCATATTTTTGGTTCACATAGGTTAGAACTTCATCGCGACGGTCATCTTGAAAATCAAGGTCAATATCTGGCATCTCGTGACGCTCTATGTTCAAGAAACGCTCGAAAACGAGGTTGTAAGTCAGTGGGTCAATATCAGAGACACCTAAACAATAGAGAGCAAGGCTAGCTGCAGCGCTTCCCCGAACACCGACATAGACACCCTGATTTTTGGCAAAGGAAATAATATCCCAGACAACTAGGAAATAGTCAGCAAAATTTGTTTTTTGGATGACGTCAAGCTCATAAGCTAGTCGCCTCCTTGCATCGTCGCTTGGCTTGGGGTAGCGTTTCTCTAATCCTTGCCAGCTGAGCTCAGCTAGAAAATCATCAGCCGTCCTGCCTTGAGGCAACGATACTTTGGGTAAGTGAACTTTGGTAAAATCTAGCTCTAACTGGCACATTTCAGTAATGCGCTGGGTATTCTCTATAGCTTCAGGCAAATCGCGGAACTCACTTTCCATTTCTTCAGGGCTTTTCAGGTAAAAGAAATCTCCAGCCATTCTTAATCTTTTTTCGTCATGTATCGAGCTGTTGGTTTGTATGCATAATAGAAGCTCATGGATAGGAGCATCTTCCTTGTTGATATAGTGAACATCGCTAGTAGCTACCAGAGGAATAGCGAGCCTTTTAGACAAGGAAACAAGCTCTTGATTAACCTGCTTGAGTTCAGGGATAGGATGCCTTTGAATCTCAAGGTAGTAGTCAGGAAAAGTTTCCTTATACCAAGAAGCAGTTTTGAGTACTTCATCAGTGCGCCCATCTAGAATAAACCGGGCTAGCTCACCGTGAACACAACCGGAAAGAACGATGAGCCCGTCGCCATGAAGGGACAAAAGCTTTCTATCTATCCTTGGTTTATAGTAGAATCCTTCCAGGTGACTTTTAGTAACCAGTTGAATTAAATTGCGGTACCCCGTTTCGTTTCTGGCTAACAAGGTAAGATGATAGAGATTTCGATGTGCAGCGTCTCGGCTTTGGTGATTGGTTTCAGCCAGGTAAACTTCGCAACCGATGATTGGCTTTACCCCCGCTTCCTTAGCGGCTACATAAAAATCAATCACTCCATACATTGCCCCGTGGTCAGTAATGGCAAGGCTATCCATGCCTAATTCTTTGGTTTTGGCGATGAGTTGAGGAATGTGACACATGCCGTCAAGTAAGCTATATTCGGTGTGGATGTGGAGATGAGTAAACTTTTGCGGCATTTTGTTAATTATAGCATTGCTTTATACCAATGATTAGAGAATCGAAGTGGAAAAAAATTCTTATAGTGACTCTCTACGGCCTATTTATTGTGTGTTTGCCCATTTTCCTTTGTACAACTACTGCCCGTTGCGCGGTTAACAGCATTCACCTCTATGAATATGGATTCAATAAATACAATGTGGGCCAGGTTACCGCACTGGACAACAAACAGCTAAATGAGATAGCCACTGGGCTTATTGACTTTTTCAATTCTAAAGTAGACACGCCTCAAATGAGGGTAACCAACATATATGGAGAAGAGTTTGAACTATTCCATGACTATGAGCTTACCCATTTGAACGATGTAAACAAACTTTTCCGTTCTAATTTCTTACTGCAGGGGATAAGTCTGGGTTATATCATCGTTTACATCTTGCTCTTTTTCCTGTGGATTAAGGGACGGTGGCAAGATTTAGCTAAGGGAGTGAGGCGAGGATGTGCCTTGACTTTGGCTCTTGTTGCTGCAGTAGGCATTGCCTCAATCTTCTTCTTTGAACAGATGTTTATTCAATTTCACCTTGTCGTGTTCCCTAACCTATATTGGCTACTTGACCCCAGTAAGGATTACCTCATTATGCTATTCCCTGAAGGTTTTTGGATGGATATTGCTTACTTTGGCGTCGGGGCTATTATTATGGAAGCTTTGCTTTTAGGTGGCCTTGCCTGGGTGGTTCCCTTCATCTGGAGAAAGAAGCACGGCCAGTAGCTTATTAACCACTCAAAGGGTAATAGGTGTGTACGGCAAACTAGATACAGGGGAATTCTTTAGCTGAAAATTTCAAATCAAGGGCTAAATAAATCTAAAAGGCTTCCCAGGATTTAGCCAACTTTGCCAAATTCGAGGAAGCCCTTGCTTGCCAAAGACTAGGCTGCTCAGAGCCCGGCAATAAGAACACTACAGATATTCGTCTGGGGTACACCCCCGAGATTATGGGTAACGCCAAGCTTTACATCCTTTATCTGTCTTGGTCCTGCCTTGCCTTGAACTTGTTTATATACCTCATACATCATCCGTAAACCAGAGGCTCCAATGGGATGTCCAAAGCACTTTAATCCCCCATCGGACTGTATTGGCTGAGCGCCATCCAGGTTAAATCGCCCTGCCGTGACATCATCTCCAGCCTTCCCTCTGGAACTAAATTGCAAGTCCTCCATGGTCACTAACTCGGTTATGGAGAAGCAATCGTGGACTTCGGCCATGCTTACTTCCTCACGGGCATTTTTCACCCCAGCCTCTTTATAAGCCGCCGCAGCAGCATGGGCTGTCGATTCTACATGCGTGCCATCATAGGAGCTATGCATTAGTTCTATTCCCGAGCTAACCGAAATTTGCAGCGCCTTGATATAGACAGGGTCGGGCCTGAATTTCTTAGCCATGTCACTGCGGACTACGATCGCCGCGGCTGAACCATCGCTTACCCCGCAGCAATCATACAATCCTAAAGGCCAGGCAATAATAGGAGCGCTCATAACTTGCTCTACAGTAATTTCTCTTCTAAGATGAGCCTTGGGATTCATAGCACCGTTATGATGACTTTTTGAGGACACCATAGCCAGAATTTTCTTACCTTCATCTGGTTTGAGGTTATACCGGGCAAAATAGCGGGTGGCCAGCGTGGCAAACGCACCAGGTGCGGTGAAATTTGGTGTTACCATCCTCATCTCAGTTCCTACCAACCGGGCAAACTCAGGAAGACCCGGGTAACCGGTATCCTTTAGCTTCTCCACGCCAAGCGCCAAGGCAATGTCGTAAGCTCCAGAAGCAACGGCATAACAAGCTCCTCGTAAAGCTTCAGAACCAGTGGCGCAAAAGTTTTCCACTCTAGTTGCCGGAATGAAGGGAAATTTCAACGTTTGTGACAGGGGTACTGCACTTTTGCCGCAAAACTGCTCGTCAAAACAAGTTCCAAACCAGGCAGCTTGAATATCATTCTTTTCCATCCCGGCATCTTCCAGGCATTCCTTGAACGCCTCGATAATCAAATCGCTGTAGCCAGCATCCCATCTCTCTCCAAACTGGGTGCAACCCATCCCTATGATTGCTACTTTGTCTTTTATTCCCTCTGCCATGCTAGCCTCCTTTACCTCACCTTCTTGTCATTCCATTAATGGGATTGCCTTCCAACTATAGCTGGTAACCCCCCGCGTATGCTCAACATATTTTATGCGGAAAGTCATCTCCATAGGCATGCCCAATTTTATCTCATCTTGCTCACAATCAGTAATATCAAACCAAAATCTCCCTCCGCCCTCAAAGTCCAATACACCATATATTGCTGGCGGATTAATGGAATATGCCAGCAAATCGGCAGTATAGGTAAATAAAGTAGCCTTTCTGTCGGCAAAGCAATAATCTTCCATTTCATCTATCGCTCCGCAATCAGGGTTTACACACACTCTCTGGATAGGGAATAATGGAGTACCGCACTTCTTACATTTACTCCCCCAGAGCCCTAAGAAAACTTTGCGACCTCTCCACAACGCTGATAGCTGAGAGGAGGAGGTCTCTTCACCGCGGAATCCCTTGTCCATAGGAATCTCTCCGCGGAATGCCAGGTACTTATTATAATTATCGAGCATCTTCTTCCTGACGAGCCACTTTTTAATCCCTTTGTTGTCCCTTGCTTTCTCTATCTGGTCGGTTACCTGGAGGAACAAAGCATCGCTGCCGTTTCCATAGCTGGCGACCAATATCTTGTCTCCAGGTTTGGCATCTTCAAGGGCAGCCACAAGCATCACCAGTGGATAACCGGCGCCAGAATCACCCATGATGCGCATCATGGAGTCCTGAACCTGTGAAGGGTCAGCTCCCAGCTTCCTGGCTATGGCTACCGCTGCCCTCTCAAAGTGACAGCCGATAACTATTTTGGCAAAATCCTTGATGTTTAAGTTGTATTTTCCTAATAGTCCCGTGATAGATTCAGTCAATTGCTTCTCATAGCCTTCGTCACGGCGCCACCTATCTTCCCAGGCACGCTCAAACTCATCAAGGTCTGTTCTCCATGAGTCGCTAAAATCATAAGAGAGGGAATAGGAACCTTCTATGCTGGCAATTACATCGGTGTCTCCAATGAGCAGGGAAGCAGCGCTATCCCCGTATAGTTGTTCCTGATAGCCTCCAGCCCTCTCCTTCCGCAAATCAGAAGCACATACCAGTACACTTTTTGCCGAGCCTGCCTTGATTGCATCGCAGGCAGAAAGAACTGCTCCCGTCCCTGCCTTAGTAGAGTCAGTAAAATCAGCAGTCCTGATAGCAGGTTGAAGACTAAGCGCAGTGCCAATTATGCCGGCGTCTTCCCGCTGTTTATATGGCGAGGTGGTGGTGGCGATATACAAACCACCTATCTTCGCCTTATCGATGCCTTTTAAACAATCTCTTGCCGCTGCCACTGCCATGGTTATGCTATCCTCATCGTAGTTGGCAATAGATCTTTCTCCTGGTAATATCGCTGCTGGATTAAGCCACCCCATAGCTTTATAGGCAGTCATGCGGTCCATCCGCTGCCAGGGGATGTAACCTCCGTAAGAAGTAATTCCTACCATGCTATCAACCTCCTTCTTCGATTCGCCCTTTTATGATTTCGGTTGAACGTTGCATTCTACGAAATTACACGCCAATTGTCAAACATGCATAATTTATTTTTTCTTCAACATTCTGGGAAGACAAACAGGTTCTCTATTTGAAAATTTCTTTGCTCCATGATTTATGGAGGTCCTTCACCTTGTCCACTATGTGCTTGCAGGCATCAAAAGCTGCCTGTCTGTGAGGTGCTGAAACTGCTATCAGTAGAATATTGTCTGATATGCTTAACGACCCAACACGATGTATTATTGCTATATCTTCTACATCGAATCTATGAATTGCTCTGTCCTTTACCTGCTGTAACTTCTGAGTAATCTCTTTTCTGTCTTCGAATTCTAATCCCGAACCTTGGGGAAATTCACGTACCACACCCAAATAAATTACTATGGCACCGATTTTGGGGTTCTTCATCTTCGCTACTATTTCAGCAACGGAGAAATCTTCTCTTCTTACCTCGACCATCTCAACATGTTCTTCCCGATGATATTGATCGCCTTTTCCTCGTCCCATCCTGTTGCCATTGATGTTTACACTTGTTTCTTATCTATACTACCTATCCATCCAAAAGTAGAAATGCCGGAATGTGAATGAACAGGGTGTTTCCCCGAAGGTTTTCCGTTATTCCCAATTCAAGCATTTTATTGGCTCACTTTGCCAGGCTAATCTGCTCCCGCAAGTATTGTTTCAACACGCTTAATGCTGCTTCAGCAGCGCTGTTCTTATTTTCCTCCCTGTTTCCGCCAAAGATGTGCTTTTGGCTGAAGCTTTTGCCTTCAGCAGCTAAAGCGACGTAAAAAAGCCCCACAGGTTTCTCTGCAGTGGCGCCTGAAGGTCCGGCAATGCCCGTGTTGGAGATACATATGTCTGTGTCGAAGAGTTTTCTGCCACTCTCAGCCATCTCAATAGCTGTTTGTGGGCTAACAGCTCCATGATTTTCTATGGTTTCCTTTTTCACCCGGAGAACGTTTGCCTTAACCTCATTACTGTAGGCTATCAAAGAGCCTTTGAAGTAGTCGGAACTGCCTGGAACGTTGGTTAACCTATCGGCTATTCTACCCCCCGTGCCTGATTCGGCTGTGCTTATAGTAAGTGGTTTTCCTGTCTCTGCCTGGTATTCCCTGACTAAGGAGGCGATTTCTGTTTCCAAATTTGCCATTTTCGAAGCAGCTTATTGTAGCAAATTCAGCGAAGAAATTGAGCCTTCCTGTTATAATTTACTTGATTGGTGGCTGAATTATCTGATGTGATAACTTTTCTGGGCACCGCGGGAGCCAGATTTGTGGTTACACGTCAGTTTCTAGCTTCTGGTGGTGCATGGCTTAGCCTGGGTGATACTCAATTGCTACTTGACCCTGGTCCAGGATGCCTGGTTCAGGCTACCAAAAGGAATCTCGACCCTTCTAAGTTGAGTGCGATTATTTTGTCTCATAGGCATTTAGACCACAGTGGAGACGTCAATATCATGATTGAGGCTATGACTGAAGGCGGGATGAAGAAGAGAGGCATCGTTTTTGCCCCCGCTGATGCCCTGGATCAAGACCCTGTTATCTTGTCTTATATACGAGATGAGCCTGAAAAGGTAGAAATTCTAAGGGAAGGGGGACATTATAAGGTCGATGACATTTACTTTGAGACGCCGGTCAGACATCACCATCCTGTGGAGACATACGGCTTTATCTTTCGAACACCGCGGCACACTTTTTCCTGGATTATCGATACCAAATATTTCGATGACTTAACCCATTACTATGCTGGTGACTTGTTGATTATAAATGTAGTCAGGTTAAATCCTGGGGCTCCTGTTGACCACCTATCTCTTCC
>JAUWGN010000111.1 GCA_030606385.1 Dehalococcoidia bacterium | reverse complement strand
GTTACACCTATCGCTATTTCCCCAAGAAAACCGTCCACGTAGCTATTGTTGACCCTGGTGTGGGTAGTGAGCGACGCGGAGTAATCCTGAAGACGCCTTCAGCTTTGTTTGTTGCCCCGGACAATGGTATCCTCAGCTATGTAATCGATGAATTGTCCTCATCTAAAGGTTCAGTGGCTCAATATTCTCCAGACCAGGACTTAGTGACCCTGGGAAAGGGGCTTGAAGCTATAGCCATTACCGAGCCACGTTTTTGGAGACATCCGACTAGCACAACATTCCATGGAAGGGACATCTTCGCCCCTATCGCTGCTGCCCTCTCTCTGGACATATCTCCTTATGAATGTGGAGAAAAAATTACCTCTCTCCATGTTTTTCCCATTCCAAAGCCGTTCGCTGACTATCAAAGTAAGCTAACGGGGATTGTTTTATATGTTGACCACTTCGGCAACTTGATTACCAACATCAAAAAGTCTGACCTGCCAGGCAAAGACATCCCTATCGAGGTAGCCGGGCGTCTCATCCAGGGTATAACTGATTACTATGCTGAAGGCGAAGAGTTGATGGCGATCATCGGCAGCAGTGGTTACCTGGAAATAGCGCTTAAAAACGGAAGCGCCGCTGACTTCCTCAACATAGGAACCGGAGACGAAATAAAGGTAACATTAGAGGAAGAAGACTAGCCACAGCAGTGGAAGAGATTGCCTTGAATATCTTCGACGACTTTACAAAAGCAAGGATACCCGTTTATAGAGACCCCGCAATGGCAGCAAATTGCATCAGGAAGCTTGCTGATTACTGGACCTGGTGGGAAAGTCGAAACTAAACCACGCCAAGCATCCTCAGTCCGACATAGACCATAATAGCAATAAAGACATAGCTCAGTCGTTTTGCCGGCAGAGCATGTGCTACCTTCGCCCCAACTTGCGCCATGGGCACACTGGTAGCCGCTAAACATAGCCAGATGGGTAAATTCACGTATCCTATTGAATGTGAAAGAAGCTCAGGCACTCCAGGACTGTTTACTGCATATCCGATAACACCGCCAAGGCTGGTAAATATTATCACCGCCATGGAGGTACCCACAGCCAGATGCATGGGAAAACCAAATGCCAGTACCAGCATGGGAACCGTTACTATCCCCCCGCCGATGCCGGTTAACCCGGTTAGCATTCCTATAGGAAAACCGCAAGGGACTAGAGCCGCTAAATTCTCCTTTGGCTTCTCCCTTTCCCTGGTTAGATTCAATGCCGTGTTGAGGGCCATCCACAAAGCCACAGCAAGAACCAACACGCCAAAACCGACTCTCAGCGACTCACCAGGAAGACGAATTGCCAGCATAGCACCGACCCAAGCCCCTCCTAAACCACACAAGCCCAAGCCCATCGCAACCTTCCACCGGACTGCCCCCCTCTTATTATGCCCTAAAGCACCACTTATCGCCGTGGGTAGAATCACCAGTAAATTTGTGCCGATGGCTATTTTTATCGCTGTATCGGGCGAAACGCCCATACCCGCAATTACCCAGTAGGTAATCGGGACAGTAATAAAAGCACCGCCAACCCCAAGCGCTCCACTGGCAAAACCAACACCTATGCCAGTGGCTAATAATATGAGTAAATAGCTCAAATAGCTCTGCAAAAATCTTCCCCGAGGCAAGCCTTCAAATTCGTCTTATTTTAGTGTAATAAGGATGAAAATAACCTTCCTTTTTACTTGCGATTGTACTTTAGAATAATATCACCAATCTGGCATCCAATATCATTACCGATGACAGGACATTTTACTTTAAATAAGAAGAAAATAGGTGTGTTATCTTCTCCCGCCAATCCTTCAAAATTTCCCTGTCCTTTGCTGATAATCAGCTCTGCTGTTTCATAAAGGCCTAAAAATTCTTTCGAGCATAAACTTAAGATTGTCCCTGGGGCATCTGACCCATTGGAAATAACTCTAGCTATCTTATCTATGCCACAAAATTTAGCATCCTCTATTAAGGCATCATTAATTACAGGCTTATCTCTCACAACATAGATAACTTCTCTATTTAATTCTTGAATTAATATACGGTCAAATACTACCTCTCCGGCATTATCAGCTAAATAGAGAATCTGCTTTGTATCTTCCAGAATCTCCTTGAATTCTTGATAATCAAAGACAGCAAAGTCTCTCTTAAATGCATCCTTTATTTCCCTTTCGAGATCAAAGGGTTTGTCCGCTCCAAAGTCAATCACATTACCAGCGAGAGCCAGCCTTATAGCTGCCAGTAATCTATCTTTAGAGTGAGCTACTTTTTCTTTCAAATCAGGATAGAGATTTAAGGCCATTTTATTGTATTCATCCTTTATTCTTTTGAAAGGGTCCTCCTCGCCAGTAATTTCTCTAACAAGTCTATAAACTATTCTTCCCATTTCAGGTGGGGAACTCGATAAAGGGAAATCAGGCACTTCTGCAGCTAAACTATCCAGTATTCTTTTTTGGACATTCTCATCTGCACCGGCAAGTCTTGCTGCTTTAAGAGCTTGCTCAAAGAAACAAGGTATGCAATCTAAGTATGTTCTCATCCTGGCATCACATTCTTAACAACAAGGCTAATAGTAACAGCAATCCGTTTTATATGATTTGGTCTCAGTTTGGCTATCATCAATCTAGAGTCAAGTTGAGGATGACAATATCACTTCTTAATTACAATGCCTTGTAGAGCACTGCAAAAGCAAGTCCTATAACTAGTATTGCCAATCCCATTTGCAAATGAGCACTCTTCGTTTCTAACGAAAACCTGCTTCCTATTCTTGCCCCTATTACTGAGCCGGCAAGAACACACAATGCCGGTAACCAAATTAAATTACCTGTCTTCCAGTAGACCAGTGTACCAGCAATAGCTGTAAAAATTGTTACAAACAAAGAAGTAGCAATAGCTTTTAATTTCTATTATAATATATAGTTCCTTTGTTACCTCCTTTATTGCTATTCTTTTCCTCTATTTTTACCCTCGCTTCTTTTTAAGCCAGCCAATTTTGATATCGCTCGTTTCATCTACAGTGGGGACATAAGGCTTAATATCCAGAAGGGGGGTGCCGTCTATGGCATCAAGGTCTTTAACTTTAAGAATATTCTTTTCCCTGGCTACTAACTCCACCACGCATAACCCCAATGGGCAAGGTCTATTTGGTGACCTAGTAGTGAATAGCCCGTGTGGCTTTGTATCCCAGGACGGGGTAACTATGAGAGAATACCCTGTGGATTTGTGAAACCAGTAAATCAAGATAATATGAGAGAATCTCTCTATGTCTCTTAAACCTGCCTCAAACTGTTTAAATACCTCTACCTGGCAGATTTCCTGGCATCCAGCTCCCTGACGTGGTGCTTGCCCAGCATGATAGGGAGAATGGATTATCCCTATAGGTTTCAATTTAAGAATATCTCGCTCTCCCATTAGGCTTTGGGAATTGTATCACCTAGAGCACTGTGTCACTAATCCTATGAACGAGCACAACCCATTGACAATGCTACAACCTATGTTACACTACACGGACAAAATAGAAAGAGGAGGCAGAAAATGTTTTGTCCCCAATGCGGCGCTGAAAATCCCGAAGGTGCTAAGTTTTGCTCCAAGTGTGGTGCTGAACTTGCTGCTGCACCTGCCCCGTCAGGAGCATCCGAGACTACTATTGGGCTAGCACCCAACATAGCTGGGCTTCTCTGCTATATTGCTGGCTGGATAACAGGCATAGTTTTCGTGGTGATTGAGAAGAAGAGCACATTTGTGAAATTCCATGCCTGGCAATCGATTATGACCTTTGCCGTGTTAAATGTGGCTTATCTTATTCTATTCTGGATTCCTGTTATCGGTTGGGTTCTAGGCTGGCTCATCGGAATTTTGGGCTTTGTTTTATGGATCATCCTGCTGATCCAGGCAGGGTCTGGTAAGATGTGGAAGGTGCCCTTGGTAGGCGACTGGGCTGAGAGGCAAGCCAGCAAAGTTTCTTAAGAGTTTCAACGTTCGCTGGTTAATTTTCGTAAAGAAGCTGCGCGGTCGGGCAAAGATGTCCCGACTTTTTCAGGCTTGGCTGGATACATGGTCAGGCATCAATGAGCCTGCAGGATAGCTTTGAGGACTAAGCCCAAGCTTGGTGATAGAAGCAATAATCGTTTCTACCAAGCTATCCTTATCGGTGGAGAAGAATAAGTGGCTCTTGCAGTAGCAGTCACTACACCCAAAATGAGAGATATAAGTCAACTCACCGCCCAGAGCTTGAGATAAGAGGCACTCCAACCTTTTTTCAGTCTGGCAAAGGATTATCTCTCGAATTTCCGCCTTTTTAAG
>JAUWGN010000144.1 GCA_030606385.1 Dehalococcoidia bacterium | reverse complement strand
CACCAGAGAGGAACTTTGAAATTTTGGTTTCCTATAGACTTTAAACGGATACCTTTCAGTCAATTCCCCTGCCTCGTTTCTTAAAGAACTTATCAATATCCTCCATAATCCTTTTCTTATCCTCTTCAGTTATTGGACTGGGTTCAGCAGGCCTGGCATAGGTCACCTGCTTTAGCTTTTCCAGCTGTCTCTTTATCTCTGACGGAATTTGGCTATAAACGTCCTCAATTTCTTGTTCTAGCTGTTCCGCCCATCTATCTAGTTTACTTATGTCAACTTCAATTCCCAAACTACGGGTCAATACTTCCACCACTGACCTTGCAGCCTTAGGATAAGGCAACGGGAAGCCTTGCAGGTAAACTGGCATCTCCCCCATCACACAAATAGCCTCAATCCCCCGCTTCCTCGCCACTCCCAGCAAAAGACCATTCAACCCAACAATGTTACCCTGCCCCTCCCTGCCCTCAATTTCACTCATTAAAATGGTGTTCTCATATTTCTTGATCTCAGCAATCAAATCTCGATTATTAGGCACTGCCCAGACCCTGGGAACCATTGTGTGGTGAATCGGAGCCACAGCGGCTCCCGAAGTATAGACTCTTCGACAGTGGAACTTTTCGGCAACATCTAAAACAAGGTTAGCTATCTGATAAGCCATCCCTCCCTCAGCATATACACTCCTGCCTCCGGCAGGCTGTTCCTCCCCGATGAAAAATATCAAATCCTGCTTCCCGGTCTTTCTGAAATAAAATTTGCTACTGGGAAATTCCAGAGCCTCCAACACGCCGCCCTTAATTGACACTCGCTGAGGATAGAAGAAATCCCAGGGCTCTATCTCCCCAAATTCCTCCGCCTCCAATGCTTCCCTCAGAGTATCAACAGCGATGAGCCCGATATTTGCGATTCCAGGCCAGCTGGCTAGCATTACTGGATTTTTGAGCCTTGGTTTCTTGTAAAGTTTGACTCCCATTGCTACTTGCCTTTCAAGCCACGATTTGCTAACTATTCTAATCGTTCCTCTTCTAAAGGACAACAGCGAAATACCGAAATTCGCCGGGATGGGGGAATGCTTTATCCTGGGGGTATATGGGCATTTTCCTTGCTTATTTTACCTTCAAAAAATGCATTTCCTCCGTTATTACAGTAAATCGGAGTAAATATATATTACCATTACTTTATAACTGGTTAGCTTTGTGGAATTTTTGCACCCACGTCTAGAAGAACATCAACCAATCTTGAAGAGGGGGATGCCTTTGGGTTTTCTTTCTGGCATGTAGACGGACATGCTCGGGAGCCTAACAGGCCTTACAAGGGAGGTGTATTGGGGCTATAATTGGGATGACTCAGAGGATAGCCACAGGTAGAAAGCGAGGTAAGAGTGACGGCTATAGTTGTCGCAAGCATTATTCTAATTGTGGTGGGATGGATTACCTATATGAGTTTGCGGCGTCGCCCGCCTAAGAAAGGGACAGACCAGTCAAAAGCTAGGGAGAGGATTAACCTAGAAAAAATAAGGTTGGGATTCAGAGGGAGGCCTTTTTATCAGCTGGTAGAATACCATTTGCAGCAGCAAAGGAACGCTGACGAATTCAAGTATGCAATAATTGGAACAATAAAAATCCTTCCCCTATCTGCACACCCTCTGGTTGAGCCTTTTATTGACCGGTGGAACAACGCTGCGTCTGACAAAGAATTCTGGCGCACGGACACCTCCGAAGTTTTTTCTAGAATCGTAGATGATGCTAGGTCAGTTCTCCAAAGAGCTGATGCTGTGACCGATGATGAAACACTGTTTAACATGTTCCAGCTCGTTACTCTGACTTATGCCCACTTTGCATCAAACGAAGCAGATATGCGGACGTTTATTGGCATGCGAGAGTGAAGTTATACATATCTGTCGCCATTAGCCGTTTACTGCCTTGACGATGTACGTTTCGGGTTGGTCGGGGGTATAATTGAAGACGATGCTGAAAAGATTGCCCGTTCTATTACCTCTTGTTGTGCTTGGGGTAGTAGTAGGTTTCCTCCTATTCGGTATTGGGCTGACTCCATACCTATTTTTTGGTTGTTTCGTAGCCTCTGTGATTTTCTACCTTAGAAGCAGAAAGCACCCAATGAATCGAAGCGATTGGACAAAGTTCGCTATCATTGTTGGCGTAATCTTTGGTATCTGCTTAATAGCAAATCTACTTCCTTTCTTTGTCTACCTTTAGGCAGAGTTTCAAGCCTCCGATAAAGCCTCAGACTATCCTCAAACTTCACCGCCATTGACCTTGTGATAAATGCTTAGGGCATCATCAAAGGTAAGCGACTTAGAATAGTGTTCAACCATAGTGAGTTGTTCCCAGCCACCAAGAGCTTGAACTACCCTTGTAGATAGTCCCGATTTAACCTGGTGAACACAGAAACCTCTTCTAAAGCTGTGAGCGTTACAATGGATGCCAGTTTCCTTTGCTAATCGTTTGAGCATTGTTTGAATGCCACCTCGTAAAACCTCAAAAGTATCATGTTTGTTGAACCACTCTCCAACTACACCATTACCAGCTAAAGCCTTACGATATTTGTTCCCTTTACCAAGAACAACGACTGTGCCTTCATGCCAATCAAAATCACTCGCCTTAACATTGGCAATCTCTGAAACTCTCATGCCTGAATACCACAATAATGAAATCAGAGCCTCATCCCTTTCAGAATGACAGTGGTTGAGCAAAGTTTGGAGCTGCTCTTTGTTGATTGCTGGAAGTAGCTTCTTTGATATCTTTGGCACACATACCCTCTTGATAGGGTTATCAGGGATGTAACCATTGTCATACAGCCAATTGCACAGTGCTCGGAGACAGGAATAGAACTTCAACTTGCCATTACGACATGGTAAGCTACTGAGGTATTGAGTTATTGCTTCTGGAGTTAGCGGATACCCGATGAATTTGTCTAAAGTATAATGGTAAGCTTCAATGCTTCTTTTACTCATGCCACTAGGACGGGATTGTAGAAACTTGTCCAATGGCTCTTTTGTGAACTTTTGTGAACAATTGCTGGTATAATTGTATACGGCGCATTCGTCTAGGGGTTTAGGACACCTCCCTCTCAAGGAGGAGATCACCGGTTCGAATCCGGTATGCGC
>JAUWGN010000079.1 GCA_030606385.1 Dehalococcoidia bacterium | reverse complement strand
ATTGTGAAATCAGCTCGTCGTATAAACATACGGGTGAAAGACTTGTCTCGGGGAGTTTACTACTCTGGGATAAGATGACAAAGTGTTTGACCGTTTTCAACTGGTCCTTTATAGGCTCTATCAAGAATAGGAGGTCCTCGTCTATAAACATAACCTTGTCCTCTGCATGGTTTATTATATGGACCATATGATGCTGGGGGAGCCTTGGGTTCACAGTATGGAGCACAGCCCCCATACACGGTACGCCGAAATAGAGTTCCATGTGTCGGTGGTTATTGGGGGCGAAGCTGGCTACCCTGTCTCCCTTTTTTATCCCCAGTGATTCGAGCGCATGAGCTAACTGACATGTCCTTTTAAAATAGTCTGCATAGGTATAGCGGAAGGTCTCATTCGCATATGATGAGACAAGTTCTTTCTTTGGGAAAAATTTTGCTGTCCTTAACAAAAAGGTCTTCAGCAATAGCGGATATTCCATCATGGCAGTTCACCTCCTTATCTTTTGATTGATTATATAGGCTCTAGCTACGGAGATGTCAAGGTAGAACGGAACTTTTGGCTCTACGTGATATGTCTGCCACCCCTGTACCAGGGCACTCGTTCGGCCTTGAGTGAATTATCAGGATATCTCGTGTTAAATCTCATTTCCTTTTGCTTCTGGCAAAACTATAATAACCCTGCAATCATCGATAGTTTGACTGGAGAAGCAATGAAAGCAAAGAAAAAGGAACGCTATCGTATAAGAATTAAGGAAGTTGAGGCTGATTTGCTTAAGTTCGGTATCAGTGCTGGCTCAGTTAGAAAGCTAATTTACCGCTACCCCGTTGGCGTCTTGGAAAGGCTTATCGAGGCAACCAAGAAACGTCAGCCTGACGACCCAGCTAGCTACTTTCTGAACGGTCTTAAGAAATCCAGGATGAAACACAGAGTTCAACGTAATTTAACTGACGATGAAGAGGAATAGAATGCTAGTGATAAAATGCGCTCGGTGTAAAGGCAAAATCTTTAAATACGTCAAGGTAGGGAAGGGGCGCTTATTACATTGTTGGAAGGCCCGAATAGTTGAGGATTACAGTGTTAGGGATGGAAGTGAGATTAAGTGTCAGTGTGGCAACCTGATTGGTATTGATGAGGGGAGATGGGTAAAAATGAAGCGGCGTTCCTTCACCTATTCAGGAACAGTAATAAAGGGGTAGGATATCTATATGAAAAGGAGCGATTGAAAATGCGAATTACAAAGAGAGAGGTTGTTTTTGAGGGAAAATATCTGCAAGTAGTGAGGAAAGAATTTGACACAGATATGGGCGAGGGAGGCACCTGGGAGACGGTGGAGAGAAAGAACATATATGGTAGGGGAGCGGTGGTGATTGTCGCCTTGACTAAGGACAGAGAAGTAGTTCTAGAGAGAAACTGGAGAGTCCCCTTAGAATCTTTCGTCATCCAGTTTCCTGCCGGGCTTACTGATAGAGAAGGAGAAAGTGAGGAAGAAACCGCAAAGAGGGAGCTTCTGGAGGAGACGGGCTACAGGGCGAAAAGGCTTATTCCTATTATTTCGGTGCCGGTGTCTCCTGTTCTAACTCCCACCAGAGCAACACACTTCCTTGCCCCTGAGGTAGAGTTTGTGGGGAGGCGAGGGAGGGAAATTGGCGAGGAAATTGGAGTTCTAAAGATTCCGGTGGATAAGGTAAGTGATTTTCTGCTGAACCTTCCTGAGGATACCGAGCTGGACCTTAGAGTCCCAGGCATACTGTGGATTTTGGGAAAGCGAGGCCTCATTTAAAGCTTCGCCTCCTTTCTGCGAGTATTGATTGTTAACCCCTGTGTTATAATAGTTTCAGGTTCAATGTCCTCAAGACTACCTGAACACAGAGGTAAGAAAGACCACGCAGCTTGCCTGGTTAAAAGTGATGCACCTTCTCTACCAGAGCGGGCAAGGCGTAACGCCCCGGGGAATAGCTGAGGTAACGGCTTTTATTTGGCCGGAAGGAGCTAATGTATTTGTTGCTTGAGGCCTACCTGGATATCGAGACCACCGGCTTGTCTCTCTTTTTTGACGCTATAACTGTAATCGGTATTTATCGCTGTGATGGCAGGAATGGCGAAGTTATCCAATTAGTCGGTGAAGAAGTGACCGGAGATAACCTTCTCAAAGCCCTTGAGGGTGTGAATACGATCTATACCTATAATGGCAGCAGATTTGACTTTCCTTTTATTCACACTTCTATGGGCATGGATCTTGAGGCAAGGTTTCAGCACCACGACCTGATGTATGACTGTTGGGAGAACAATTTATTTGGGGGGCTCAAGGCGGTAGAGCAACAATTGGGTATTCCGCGGCACCTACAGGGCATCGATGGGGTGGAAGCGGTGGAGTTGTGGTGGAGATATAAAATCGACCACGACAACAATGCCCTGGCTTTGCTGCTGCAATATAATAAAGAGGATGTGGTGAATCTGAAGGCGTTGAATGAGAGGCTATCCTCGGAATCAAGATAGCTCTTGGTTATTGTGTTATCCCTGAGTAGCGTGTTGGTTTACTAAATGTATTCTACAACCTCTGTCAGGCTGTGAATTCGAGGGCAATCGGTGACATTGGAGAAGTAATCATTGCGGTCAATGAGTACTGCCTTCATGCCAACGCCACGGGCGCCAACAATGTCTAAATCATATTGGTCGCCAACATATATTGCCTCTTCAGCCTTGACCTGAGCTTTTTCAAGGGCGGTCAAGAATATCTCTGGATCAGGTTTATGATGTCCTGCTTCAGAGGAAGTTACCTGGAAATCGAGATAGGGTTGTAGCCCTAAATCCTGGTATGTTGCATCTGTTTCTTGGCCAACATTGGATATCAGCCCCAGGATGAGATTGCGTTCCTTGAGCTGTTTTAGGGTGGGTAGAGCATCATCGTAAAGCTCGAAATTCAATCCATTTTGGAATAGCTTCATTAATATTTGAAGCGCGACATCATGACTAACCTCCAGGCCAGCTCCTCTCAAGGCTCTGAGCACATGGGCACTATAAGCGGCAACTCTCTCCTTTGGTGGTCTTTTGCTTATCGGAGAGCGGCAATTTTCGTCCCGCCACCAGGCATCAGCCTGGAGAAGGGATTTATGGAGTACCTCCGTAGATACCGCAAAACCAAGCTCATGACAGGCTGTGGCACACACCTCTTCGATAGGAGGTTCATGATGCGCCAGGGTTCCGTGTAAATCAAAACAAACCGCTTTAATCATATTAGCCTAACAAGCCCCACAAGGAGTATTATTTTATGCTCAGGGATGTAATATGGCAAGGATTGAACCGTTTGAGAAACACCCACTGCAGTACGAACAGTGGTTTGACAGACACCAATTCGCCTACGAGTCGGAGCTTCAAGCGATAAGAAAGCTATTGCCCCAGCGTGGGGATGGTCTCGAAATTGGTGTCGGCAGTGGCCGGTTTGCATCGCCTTTGGGAATCAAGCTCGGGCTCGAACCATCAAGGAAAATGATGGAAATAGCCCAAGGGAGAGGAATTGAGGTCATCGGTGGTGTAGGCGAAAGCCTCCCTTTCCGTAACTCGCAGTTCGACTTTGCCACAATGGTCACCACAATCTGCTTTCTGGATAATGTGGAGGTGGCATTTAACGAGGCATACCGAATATTAAAGCCAGGTGGATGCCTGATAATAGGGTTTATTGATAAAGACAGCTCCATTGGGCAGTTGTATCAGCGACATAAAGATGAAAATGTGTTTTACCGGGTAGCCACATTTTATTCCGTGGATGAGGTTGTTTCACGTTTGAAAAAGGCGGGTTTCAAAAGTTTCAACTTTACCCAGACGATTTTCCATAATCTGGCGGAGATAAAGGGTATCGAGCCTGTAAGGGAGGGTTACGGAGAAGGTTCATTTGTGGTAGTCAAAGCGGTGAAATGATAATACAAATCATAGTTTACCTTGACGTCGAGCTTTCCCAGGTTTATGAATTGTAATTAATGAATGATAAGATGATGAAAGTCTTGTTGGTCCAAATTCTGCCCTTGGCTATATGCAGAACGTTATATGAAATGGCAGTATCATGCAATATTATGGTGTTATAACACTACTTTGTGAGAGGGGGCAGCATGATTGAGAAGCTACCTACGGAATCAAAAGGCTTTAACCCGTTTGGTGAGTTGATAGGGTTGAATTTCACCACATTTGAGCAAGGGTATAGCCAGTGTATTCTGGAGGTGAATGAAAAACTGCTGAACCCACACAAAGTTTTACATGGTGGTGTTATTTACTCCATGGCGGATACTGGCATGGGTGGGGCGCTTTATTCTTATTTAGGCGAAGGTGAGCTGTGTGCAACCATAGAAATCAAGATTGTTTATTTCGCAGCAGTGACTTCAGGCATGCTTACCTGTGATACAAAGGTTATTCACAGGGGTAAGAAAATTGCTACTATGGAATCGGAGATTGAAAATGATGGGCATCTCGTCGCCAAAGCGCTGGGAACATTTTCTATATTTAAGGTTGAGGGAGATTGAGTGCCTCGAAAGATGCAACATAACGATATTGTTGAGAAACTGAAATCGCTATCCAATCCCGGAGCAGTAGAGAGTATGGTGAAATACGGCATCACCCCCAAGAATGCCTATGGTGTGTCAATCCCAAACCTGAGAAAGCTCGCTAAGGAAGTGGGAACGGACTATAAGCTTGCGCAGCAACTCTGGGCGGCGAATATCCGTGAAACTCGAATACTTGCCAGCATGATTGATGACCCGAAGATGGTAACCGAAGGACAGATGGAAAAGTGGGTGAAGGCGTTTGACTACTGGGAAATTTGTGACCAATGCTGTATGAATCTGTTTGAGAAGACCGGGTTTGCATATCAAAAAGCGATTGAATGGAGTTCAAATGAGGAGGAGTTCATCAAAAGGGCAGGTTTTGTATTAATGGCTCGCTTAGCGGTTAGCGACAAGAAGGCAGAGGATAAATTATTTGATGGATTTCTTCCCATCATAGAAAGGGAGGCTGGGGACAACAGAAATTTTGTTAAGAAGGCGGTTAATTGGGCATTGAGGCAGATTGGGACGCGCAATCCCAATTTGAACAAGAAGGCAATTGAAGCTGCCAAAAAGATGCAGAAAGTGGATTCGAAAAGTGCAAGATGGATTGCCTCCGATGCGATTCGAGAACTAACAAGCAAGCTGGTTCAGGAAAGGGTGCAAGGTTAAAGGACACTGATGGAACAAGGAGGAGATATGAAAGTGCTAGCGTTTAACTGCAGTCCCAGGATGGACAACGGCAACACAGCCCTCATCTTGAATCCCTTCCTTGAAGGAATGAAAGAGGTGGGCGCGGAGGTTGAGCTCTTCTATACCAGGAAGCTCAAGATCAACCCTTGCAGAGGTGATTTTATCTGCTGGCTCAAGACACCGGGCAAATGCTGGCAGAAAGATGACATGCAGATGCTCTATCCCAAGTTAAGTGAGGCTGACATTTATGTGTTTGGCACTCCGGTCTATGTAGATGGAATCTCTGGTCCGATGAAGAACCTGCTGGACCGAATAATTCCACTGCTGCAGCCGTTTTTCGAACTACGGGATGGTCACTGTCGTCACCTGCTGCGGGAGGGATACAAGCATGGCAAGATGGTGCTGGTGTCCAAC
>JAUWGN010000094.1 GCA_030606385.1 Dehalococcoidia bacterium | reverse complement strand
TCTCTCTTCAAGGGAGAGGAAGTTGTAGCGCCGAAATCTATCTTCTCAAGTTAAGCCTACCGCCCCTTAGAAGAGCCCTTGTACTTTACCAGTCTTTGTGTCGATGTCTACCTTTCTAAAGGCCGGATCGGAGCTGGTCCCCGGCATTAAGCTGATGGTCCCGGCGCAGGGGCAGAGGAATTTCGCTCCGGAATAAATCAACACATCGCGGATAGGCAGCGTCCATCCTTTAGGGACGCCCTTAATTGCTGGGTCATGTGTCAGACTCAGGTGAGTCTTCACCATCATGGTGGCGTAATCATCATATTTGGGGTCATTCTCAAGCATTTTAGCCTTGGCTTCAGCATCAGGAGTCCACGACACGCCATCGGCTCCATAAACCACTTTGGCGATCTTGTCCACCCGCTCCCGCAACTTCATTTCCGTGGGGTAAAGGAACTTGAAATCGGGCTTATCTTCACAAGCTTCCATTACCGCATCTGCCAGCTCCAAGGCGCCATCGCCGCCATTGGCCCAGTGAGAAGACACGGCACAGCGTGCCCCAGCCGCCTCAGCCGCCTTTCGTACCATGGCAATCTCTTCCTTCGTGTCAGTGTGGAAGGAGTTGATGCACACCACAGGATTTATTTCTGATGTCCTGATGGTGTTGATGTGATGCAGCATGTTAGGGAGGCCTTTCTCCAATAGCCCCAGATCTTCCTTGGTGTAGGAATCGGGCAGGGGCAGCCCAGCCACAACCTTGGGCCCACCGCCATGCATCTTCAGTGCCCTGATGGTCGTGGTGAGCACCGACACATGCGGCTTGAGACCGCTGAAGCGGCATTTTACGTTCCAGAATTTCTCGAACCCGATGTCTGCGGCAAACCCGCTCTCGGTAACATGGTAGTCAAACATCTTCAGACCGATGCGGTCACCGATGATGGAGGATTGTCCCACGGCGATGTTGGCAAAGGGTCCAGCATGCACCATACAAGGCTGGTACTCCACCGTACACATCAGTGTAGGGTTGATGGTGTTGCGCATCCAGGCGGTCATGGCACCTCCTACCCCCAGGTCACCAGTGGTAACGATATTGCCCTTCTTATCGAAAGCTACGGTAATTTCATCCATCCTCTGGCGCAGGTCTGCCAGATCCCTGACGATGGACAGCATGGCCATAAGTTCGGAACTCACGGCGATACTGAACTTGGACTGCATCGAGTATCCATCCATGCGGCCGCCGAGGCCTATGACAATGTTTCTGAGGCTCTGGGCACAGAAATCCATAATCCAGCCCATCTCCACTCTGGTGGGGTCAATGTCCAGGCGGCGCATCCTGCTGCGCTTGGCCAGCTCCTCGTCATCGTAATTACGCTCGTGCTGCATTCTGGCGGTAAGCGCTACCATGGCCAGGTTATGAGCATTCATTATGTCGTTGATGTCGCCGGTAAGTCCCATGGAGAATTCAGTCATGGGAATAAGCAAAGCATTGCCACCGCCGGCAGCGGTTCCCTTGATATTCATGGTGGGACCACCCGAGGGCTGACGTATACAACCACCCGCATTCTTACCCCGCTTGCCCATCCCCTCTAAAATACCCATCGTAGTCGTTGTTTTTCCTTCACCCAATGGCGTAGGAGTAATGGCGGTTACCTCGATGTACTTACCATCAGGCTTGTCCTTGAGACGCTCGATGATCTTCAGGAAATCGAGCTTGCATAATCTCCCACAAGGCATGACTTCGTCCTTTTGCAGGTTCAGTCTTTCCCGCCACTCATCAGAGGTCGGCATGTTCTCTTCAGCCGCTTCTGCGATCTGCCAATCTTCCATTTTTGTTGCGTCGTAAGGCATAGTAACCTCCTTTTCTAATTTTTAACAACTTGGCTTGAACTAGCAAAGCACAATCTTAGCCACCCGCTTGCCTTTCTGCTGCCGTCACTGTGTTGCCCAGTAGCATGGTGACGGTCATAGGCCCAACTCCTCCAGGGACAGGTGTAATTGCCTCAGCCTTTTCCTTCACAGGGTCAAAATCTATGTCTCCTATAGTTCTTTTCCCTGACTTAGTTGATGGGTCATCAATCCAATTAGAGCCAAAATCTATGGCAATCACGCCGTCCTTCACCATATCGGCAGTGAGAAACTTTGGCTTGTCTACCGCAACTACTACTACATCTGCCCGACGAGTGTAAGCGACTAGATTTGGCGTGGAGGGGTGGCAAAGGGTTACATTGGCTCCTACTTTCTCCTGAGCCAGTATAGATGCTAAAGGCTTCCCCACCAGATTATCCACATTCACAATCACCACTTCCTTATCTTTAAGGTCACTATATCCGGTTCGAACCAGTATCTCCCAAATACCGATTGGCGTTGCGGGAAGAAATGCCTCTTGCCCCATCCAAGCCTTGCCCACATTCATAGGATGAAATCCATCCACATCTTTTTCAGGAAGAACGAGGTTTAAAGCTTTACTTTCATCTAAATGCCCAGGCATAGGGAGTTGAATAAAAATGCCATGGACTCCGGTATCCTTATTAAGACGCTCAATTTCTTTAAGCAAATCCTTTTCCTTTATATCCTGAGGTAACCTCACCATTTTTGAGTTGATGCCTACATCCCCACTTGCCTTTTCCTTAAGTCCAATATAACTTGCTGAACCCGGATCTTCACCCACGAGAACGCCAGCAAGCCCTGGGGTTATCCCCTTCTGTTTAAGTTTACTTACCCTCCCTTTAAGCTCTTCTCTGATCTCAGCCGAAAGCTTCCTGCCATCAAGTATCTCAGCACTCATCTTTGTTAAACTCCTGTGGCGAGCTCGGCAGCCTTAATAGTATTCTCCATTAACATAACCGAGGTTACTGGGCCAATTCCTCCAGGAACGGGTGTTATTGCCGCCGCCTTTTCTTTAACACCCTCAAAGTCCACATCTCCCACTATTTTGGTTTTTCCCGTTTCAGGGTCCTTCATCGGGTTTATACCTACGTCTATCACTGCTGCTCCTTCCTTGACCATATCGGCGGTTACAGATTTGAGTCTCCCCATAGCAGCAATGAGGATATCTGCCTCTCTAGTCACTGAGACGAGGTCCTTAGTTCCAGTGTGGCAGATAGTAACCGTAGCATTAGCTCCAACTTTCTTCTGCATGAGAATAGCAGCAAGAGGCTTGCCCACGATATTGCTCCGACCACAGATGACCACTCTTTTCCCGGCAGGGTCATGCCCACTTCGTATGAGTAGCTGCTGTACTCCGTATGGTGTGGAAGGGAAAAACGTCTCCTCGCCTAGAAGCAACTTGCCTGTGCTTACCGGATTAGTCCCGTCAACATCCTTGTCAGGTGATACCTTACTTTCTGCACTTAGAGCGTTCAAGTGCTTGGGGAGAGGAAGTTGAAGGATAATACCATGGAACTTTGCGTCCTGGTCGAGCTCTTCAATCTTTTCTTCCAGTTCCTCTTGCTTGATTTCGGAGGATAACTTTATTACCTGAGTATGTACTCCACAAGCCTCACCCTCTCTCTCTATCATACGGATATATGACAGGGAGGCTGGGTCCTCCCCCACAAGTATAACCGCTAGGCCAGGTGTCATCTTCCTTTCCTCGAGTTTAGCAACCCTCTCTTTCAGTCCTTCTCGGATTTCTTCAGCTATTTTCCTTCCGTCAATTATCTCTGCTGGCATTCTACCCCCCTTAGCTATGGTTTTTTATTCTTTCCTTACGAATCTCCTGACCAACAGGCACCAAGGCATAATAAATATCTCTCACCTCGGTGACGACCTCTCAGTTGGAATTAAGAAGGCAATAAGGTACGGCCATCACAGGTGAGGACATTATATTTCCAGTATGAGGAAAATCTAACCCAACTACTGGACTGGTATTAGCATCGCCATCTGCGCAAAGAATGCAATAATGAGACTCAACGAAAGTCCTACAAAAGCGGGATACCAATAAAGTGTTCCCTGCACATCCTTTCCTGCTGGTAGGAGTCCTCATTTCACAATCTAGCTATTTTATTACATCCAGTGGAAAACGTCAATATGAACTGGGAGAGTCTTTTCCCAAAATTTGGCTCTTCGTCAAGAGGAATTGGAGACGTCCTGAAAGCTTAAGGTTAGCAACTATTTCATTAAAGGTCTTACAGTAACAGCACATACCTTTAACTCTGGGATTTTGGATATCGGATCCAGCTTGGGATTAGTGAGGATATTAGCAGGGCTTTCAGCAAAATGGAAAGTCATAAACACCACTCCGGGAGGTGATGCCTCCGTTACCTTAGCTTTGGTGATGACTTCGCCACGCCGAGAGCTAACTTTAACTTTATCATCCTGGGTTATGCCAAGTTGTGAAGCATCCCTAGGGTTAATTTCCACTGTACTTTCGGGCTCTATGTTATTAAGCCCGACCACCTTACGCGTCATTGTCCCGGTATGGAAGTGATACAAACTACGTCCTGTGGTGAGAATCAAAGGATAGTTTTCATCTGGCAACTCCGCTGGGGGAACATATTTTAGTGGGACAAATCTGCCTTTACCCCTGACAAAAGTATTTACATGGAGTATCGATGTACCTGGATGGTCATCGGTAGGGCAAGGCCATTGGAGCCCACCATTCTCTAACCTCTGGTAATTTATGCCACCGTAGCTAGGAGTAAGATGGCGAATCTCCTCCATTATGTCAAAGGGCTGGCTATAATCAAAGCCTCTAGCTCCTGACCTTTTCGCTACTTGGCAAATGATCCACCAGTCAGGCCTAGAATCGCCAATTGGCTTAATAGCCTTCCTTACTCGCTGCACCCGACGCTCAGTGTTAGTGAAGGTGCCATCTCTCTCAGCAAAGCTTGCCGCTGGTAAGACAACATGGGCAAACTTTGCTGTCTCGGAAAGGAAAATATCCTGAACCACCAGAAACT
>JAUWGN010000039.1 GCA_030606385.1 Dehalococcoidia bacterium | reverse complement strand
TCCCAAACTTCCACACATGCCAATGTAGCTGATGACCCTGAAAAACGCGGCTTAAGTTCATTATATATCGTAGCAGCAATGTTCTCACAGGAAGGCTCAATGTTATTGAATGGGGGCACATCATTGAGACAGATGTGGTCGAAGGAAGCTAAAATTTCCCTCAACCAATGCTTTATCCGGGCAAGGTCATAGGCTAAGCCAGCCTCATCAAGTTTTTCAGCCTCAATGCGGGCTATTACCTTGTAGCGGTGACCATGCAGATTTTCGCATTTGCCGCGATATTTGCGGAGATAGTGCGCGGCATCAAAGTGTTCTTCTACGAATAGCTGGTACATTTAATCCCCTGATGTCCATTTTCGCACTCCGTCTCGTCCTTCTGCAACCCCAGCCAGTTCACTAATTTTCCTGTCCAGTTCAGGATGAGTTAATTGTGGGGTAATTTCAGCTAACGGTATAAGCACAAAGGCTCTTTCTGTCAGCCGAGGGTGCGGTATGTTTAATTCATCGGTCCTGATAACCTCACGACCATAAAAGAGGATGTCTATATCTATAAGGCGCGGTGAGTTGGGAAAACTTTCTGCCCTGCCCATTTTTGCCTCAATATCCTTGACAAAGCGAAGTAGCTCCCAGGGGTTCAAGGCAGTGGCGATTTGACATACCATATTAAGAAACAGCGGTTGCTCTTTATAGCCTATCGGCTCGGTTTCATAAATGGAGGAAACCCTTTCAATATCTACCCTCTTAGAAAGCAATGCCACAGCCTTGTTCAAGTTTGCCATTCTATCCCCTAAGTTTGAGCCAAGACAAAGATAAGCAACAGCCAATTTACCGCCATCCTCTAACAATGGCATCGCTCATTTTACAAACGCGTGCCATCTCTCCGACATCATGCACCCTGACCATATCAACACCCTTGGCGATGCCAAGAGCTATAGTAGCCGCCGTCCCCTCCAAACGTCGGTCAGCAGGTGGAACAAATGCCATCCCTTCTAACCTTTGTTCCGGAGTCAAATCAAGCGCCCATCCTATTACCGACTTACGTGAGCTACCTAAAAGAATTGGCCTGCCCAGCATCTTAAGTTCTTCCAGTCGCTGTAGAATCTCCAGATTCTGTTCCTGTGTCTTGCCGAAACCGATGCCGGGATCAACGATGATATTCTCGCGAGGCATACCTGCAGAGAGGGCTTGTTCAATAGCTTTCTGCAAATCAGCAATAACCACGGAGATAATATCGGGAAAGATAACATCGTGGTGAAGTGAAATATCCCGCTGATTGCTCATCAGGATGATTGGTATTTCCCTTCGAGCTGCCAACTCAGCCAGTCGGGGTTCCTTCTTCAAGCCCCAGATGTCATTTATCATGCTGGCACCAGCATCCAGTGCTTCACGAGCTACCGCGAGCTTATAAGTATCGATGCTTAACGGTATTGATATCTCCTTGCGTAGCTTTTCCAAGACAGGGATTACCCGGCGTAATTCTTCATCAACCGAAAGATGCGCAGTACTGGGGCGAGTGGATTCTCCACCTACGTCGATTATGTCTGCCCCATCAGCAACTAACTGCCTCGCCTTAAATAAGGCAACGTCCCCATTTTCTAATCCATCCCCGGAGAAGGAGTCTGGAGAAAGATTTATGATCCCCATGATATAAGTCCGCCTGCCCCAATAAAAGGTATCCTGGCCACAATGAGTGGGAGCAGGCTCCGCTACCTTACTATTCTGATCAGTCATGCTGTTGATTATAGCAAAGGAAGCAACTAAAATAGCACAATAACTGAACTAAATAAATCATCAAGGAAAGACGAGCATGGATATCGAACAAAAGTTAGCGCAATTAAACGAGCTAAGAGAGAAGGCAAGGCAAGGTGGGGGCGCGAAGCGCATTGAAGCGCAGCATAGCAAGGGGAAGTTGACCGCCAGGGAACGATTAGACCTCCTTTTCGACCCTGGTAGCTTCGAGGAAGTAAACCCTTTCGTGACCCACCGCTGCACTGACTTTGGCATGGCAGAGCAGAAGTTCCCCGGCGATTCAGTCATCACCGGTTATGGAAAGGTTGCTGGACGTCTTATCTTCGCCTTTTCCCAGGATTTCACCGTTCTCGGCGGCTCATTATCAGAAGTAGCCTCCAATAAAATCTGCCAGGTAATGGACTTAGCCGCCACAACTGGCGCGCCATTCGTGGCCATACTCGACTCAGGAGGAGCACGCATCCAGGAAGGGGCTGATAGTCTTAAAGCCTACGGCGAAATCTTCACCCGTAACACTATATACTCAGGCACTATCCCCCAGATTTCGGTGATAGTTGGACCTACCGCAGGAGGCGCTGTGTACTCACCAGCCATAACCGATTTTGTGTTTATGGTCAGGGGAGTAGGACAGAGCTATATCACTGGCCCCAACGTAGTCAAAACGGTAACCGGAGAGGAAATCAGCCTGGAGGAACTGGGCGGTGCTATGGTAAATGCCACCAAGAGTGGAAATGCTCATTTCGCCATTGATAGCGAACAAGAATGTTTTCAACTGGTGCGTAAGTTGCTGAGCTTCCTCCCCCAGAACTACCGGGAACTCCCTCCTGATGAAGACACCAGTGATGACCCTAATCGCACAGATGAAGAATTACTTCACATCGTGCCTGATAGCCCGGCCAAGCCTTATGATATGAAACACATCATAACCAGAGTGGTGGACAACGGTGACTTTCTCGAAGTTCACCACAGATTTGCTCGCAACTTCATCGTGGGCTTTGCCCGGATGGGCGGACAGAGTGCAGGCATTCTAGCTCAGCAGCCCCTTTATTTAGCCGGTGTACTCGATATTGACGCCTCGGATAAGGCATCCAGATTCGTCCGCTTTTGCGATTGCTTCAACATCCCCCTGGTTACCTTCGTTGATGTGCCGGGATATATGCCTGGAACTGACCAGGAATTCCGAGGCATCATCAGGCACGGAGCTAAGTTGCTCTTCGCCTATGCTGAGGCAACTGTGCCCAAGATAAGCATAATTACCCGCAAGGCATACGGTGGAGCCTATGTAGCCATGAGCAGCAAAGGGCTGCGGGGAGATATTTGTTACGCCTGGCCAACAGCGGAAATCGCTGTGATGGGCCCCGAAGGAGCAACCAACATCGTTTACCGTGCCGAGATAGCTAAATCAGAAAAACCCGAGGAAACAAGGGAAAGACTGATTCAGGAGTATCGCGATAAGTTTGCCAGTCCATATATAGCCGCAGCCAGAGGCTATATCGATGATGTCATCGACCCCCGAGAAACTCGCCCAAAGGTCATCAAAGCCCTGGAAATGCTCAAGAATAAAAAAGTTACTAATCCCCCTAAAAAACATAGCAATATCCCTCTGTAATCTTTAATGGGGAAAACTTTAGCTGAAAAAATACTTAGCCTTAAAGCAGGCGCCGACGCTAAGTCAGGCGATATCGTCATTGCCAACGTGGACCTGGTGTTCCTCCAGGATACCACAGGCCCGCTAGTGATAAAACAATTTAAGGAAAGCGGCCTTGCGGCTATAGCCGAGCCGAAAAAGGCAGCGATTTTCCTCGACCACGCTGCCCCCAGTCCTGCCCAGCAGATTTCTAATGACCACGTACTTTTGCGCCACTTCGCCAGGGAAACAAATTGCCATATTTACGAGGTGGGAAATGGGATATGCCACCAGTTAGTAGCTGAGCATTTTGCCAAGCCCGGGAATATCATTGTTGGTGCTGATTCCCATACCGTTACCGCTGGAGGCTTGTGTGCCTTTGCCACCGGCATGGGGTCCACTGATATAGCTATAGCCATGGCACTGGGCAAAACCTGGTTCCGCGTGCCAGAAACTTTTCTGATTAATCTCAGCGGCTCCTTCCCTAAAGGGGTTTATGCCAAAGACCTGATTCTATCCCTCATCGGTCAGCTTGGTACTGATGGTGCCACCTATAAAGCTCTGGAATTCGGTGGTGAATCCTTAGCTCGCTTGACAATGTCCGAGCGTCTCACCATAGCTAACATGGTTGTGGAAGCAGGAGCCAAAGTTGGCTTATTTCCCAGCGATGAAGTTACTCAAAGCTTTCTTTCAGCACAAGGACGGGGCGATGGCTATAAACCGCTCTATCCCGACGCCGATGCCAATTATGAGCGGATTATGTCGCTAAATCTCGCTTCCCTTGAACCAATGGTTTCCTTTCCCCACACCGTGGACAATGTCCGTCCCGTCAGCGAAGCAAAGGGGGTTAAAGTCCAGCAAGTATTCATCGGCACCTGCACCAATGGGCGTCTTGAAGACTTAGCCCTGGCGGCTAATATTCTGAAAGGTAAGAAGAGGTATTCTGATACCAGGCTTCTGGTGGCACCAGCTTCACAGCAGGTGCTTTTGCAGGCGGTAGAGAAAGGCTATATCCACAGCTTGGTTGAATCTGGAGCAGTCATCCTGCCTCCAGGCTGTGCTGCTTGCCTTGGGTTACATCAGGGCGTATTAGCAGATCGAGAAGCTTGCCTTTCCACCGCCAACCGAAATTTTAAGGGACGCATGGGCAATCCTGAAGCCATGATATACCTGGCTAGCCCGGCTACCGCCGCTGCCTCAGCTATCAAGGGCGAAATTACCGACCCTAGGGAGGTTATGTAATGCCTGAAACAGTGCTCAAAGGAAAAGCAATTAAGCTGGGGGATGACATCTCCACAGACGACATTATTCCCGGCAGATTCGCTCATCTAAGAAGCAACCTGCCTGAGCTTTCCAAACACACCTTTGAGGACCTCATCCCCAATTTTGGCTCCAGGGTAAATCAGGGCAATTTCCTGGTGGCAGGCAAGAATTTTGGCTCAGGTTCCAGCAGGGAGCATGCCCCTTTGGTAATCAAAATGTCAGGAATAGCTGCCATTCTGGCTAAATCAGCAGCCCGTATTTTTTTCAGAAACGCCATAAATCAAGGATTGCCGGTATTGCTCTGCGATACCGCCCAGATTAACGATGGAGACGAGCTTGAGATAGCTTTAACCGAGGGGGTGATAACTAACCTGACCTCCAATGCTAGACTTACTTCCACTAAAATGCCATCATTGATGTTCGCCATACTTAAGGAAGGAGGGCTCATCCCCTACATTAAAAAGCATAAGGATTTTGAACTTTAGTGAACGCCATTCTGAGCTACATTTCCTCTCCCTGGACGGGAGAGGATTAAGGTGAGGGTGAAGATCATGCAGCATAGAGTAACTCTTATCCCTGGCGACGGCATAGGCCCTGAGGTTGTCGAGGCCACTCAAAGGGTATTAGAGGCAACCGGAGTCCAGTTTCAATGGGATGTAGTCATTATAGGCTCCCGCGCTCAGGAAGTGCTCGGCACACCACTTCCTCAAACCGCGCTGAACTCAATAAGAAGAAATAAAGTTGCCCTGAAAGGGCCGGTGACCACACCCATCGGTAGCGGGTTAAGAAGCGTCAATGTTGCTCTGCGCAAGGAACTAGACCTTTACGCTTGCCTTCGGCCATACAAGATTTATCCCGGCGTACCGACACCGTTCAAAGATGTAGACATAGTGGTGGTCAGGGAAAATACCGAAGACCTCTATTCAGGTATAGAATTTGCCAAAGATAGCTCGCAGACTGCAGAGTTACTGGATTTCGTCTCCAAAACAACTGGAGACAGGATAAAGGAAGATTCTGCAGTGAGTCTGAAAGTCATATCCCAGACAGCAAGCAGGCGAATTGTCAAATTTGCCTTCGACTACGCCAGGCAAAACAACAGGAAAAAGGTAACTGCTGTTCACAAGGCTAATATACTGAAGTTCTCCGACGGTCTTTTCCTCGATACCGCTCGCCAGGTAGCTAAGGAATATCATGACATCGAATTTAACGACATGCTTTTAGATACAACTTGTATGGAGTTAGTGAGAAAACCGTGGCAATTTGATGTTCTGGTCCTGCCCAATTTTTATGGAGACTTTATCTCCGAGCTTTGTGCCGGATTAGTCGGCAGTATGGGAGTAGCCCCCGGGGCTAATATCGGAGATGATATCGCTGTCTTTGAGCCCACCCATGGCAGCGCCCCCAAGTATGCCGGGGAAAATAAGGTCAACCCTATGGCAATGATGCTCTCCGGGGTAATGATGCTTCGCTATCTGGGGGAAGCAGACACTGCCAATAAACTGGAAAAGGCAATCGCCGCTGCCATCATCGAAGGCAAGAACCTGACCTATGATCTAAAGCCCGATAATCCTGTAGGCACCAGCCAGGTTGCTGATGCCGTCATAGAGAAGCTGAAATAAGCTTTTACACTGTTAGGATTCGGCGAGAAACTCCAAAATGGTGCCAAGCACCTCCTCCATCTCTTCCAAAAGTCCGTGGGCGCAATTCTCAAAGGAGACAAGCCTGGCGCCCGGTATGGCTTTCCCCAGGATTGAACCGTTTTCTGGGGGTATGAGAATGTCCTGTTTGCCATGCAGTATCAGAGCGGGGGTTTTGATCTGCGACAGCCTATCATAAGTATCGAATTGCATTATTGCGCTCATCTGGCGCATGAAGGCTTCATTTGAAATTGGGTTCTTGCTGATTTGCTCGATTACCAGTTCTTCCACGCCAGGGGTATTTTTGAGGAAGTCCTCGGTGAAAAAAGTGGAATCGTCATTCTGGCAACTTCCTCCACAGACACACCACTCCTATCGGCTGTGAGCGTTCCCAGCACCTCCTCAGACGCCTGAACTGACTTCGCACCTCCGCAGTGGGTTGAACACAAGACAACTTTTTTCACCTTCTCAGGATAGCTAAGGACAAGCTCTTGAGCTATCATCCCCCCCATTGAGATTCCAAGCACATCAGCCTGTGGGATTCCCAGGACATCCATCAAACCTGCAGTATCATCGGCAAACAATTTGATAGAATATTCCCTGTCGGATATGTCGGTGCGTCCAGCTCCTCTGTTATCAAATGCAATTATTTTGAATTTCTCGGAGAGCGTTTGAATCCAGCGAGGATCCCACCAGTTTGTGTTCCCGGTTAACCCCATGATCATTATCAACGGAAAGCCCTCCCCGTGTACTTCGTAGAACATCTGGATGTCGTTTACCCTTACCTTCGGCATTGTCAAAACCCCCTTTCCTAACTATTATTCTCGCTGCACGAGAAAAATGAGTAACGCAGCAATGCTCTTAGCATCACAAATCTCGCCTGAAGTGATGAGCTGAGTAATTTTACTTATGGGAACTCGCACTACCTCTATTTCTTCAGTATCCTCAGCTATAAGGCGGCTAGGCACAAGATCACTAGCTAGGTAGCAATATAGATACTCCGTGCCATAGCCCGGAACGGAATAAAAACCACCAAGCTCCTCTATTTTTTGAGGATAATAGCCGATTTCCTCCTGCAACTCACGGCGGACACAGTCAACAGGCTCCTCATTGGGATCAATGCCTCCAGCGGGTATTTCCAGCAAGAACTTGCCCACTGGATAACGAAACTGGCATTCTAAAAGCACGTTATCCTGTTCATCAATTACAACAACCGCCACACATTTGCTGTGCTCCACCACCTCCCTGGTAGTCGTCTTCCCGCCTGGTTTTTCTACCGTATCCACATATAAACTCACCGCTCTACCCTGATAGAGCTGTTGTCTAGATAATTTTTTCTCCGGCATCAACATAACTTTCCCTCCTCTTCCTTGTCATTGCGAGCCCTTTTTAATGTCATTGCGAGCGAAGCGTGGCAATCTCAGGAAAACAAAACTCAAAAATCAAAAGGCAAAAAT
>JAUWGN010000032.1 GCA_030606385.1 Dehalococcoidia bacterium | reverse complement strand
ACAGCCCTCGGTCCACTTTGCTCCTAAAGTGACCAGGTCAAATTCCTCGCTTTTATATATGCAGTTGCTATAGAACGAGGTCTCCAGTTCATCAAAATATAACCGGGAACTCAATCCTCCCGTCTGCTTGGTACCGAAAACCATGTTTGAGACGGTACTCACCTCTTCCTTTTCCAAATCTATTCCGAGCATGTCGCATAGACTCTGGTCAGGGTCAACATCAATCAGTAACAAAGGAGGAGCCAGGTATTTGCTGATTATGGCACAAAACGTGGATTTCCCGGTCCCCCCTCTTCCCGTAGAAACAATTACTCTCGTCATTTCTCCACTTATATTCTTCTACCCTTTTAGTCTTTGGTAGCTGTCAAAGAGCTGACACTTCCCGGGGTGGTCTCTCCACGTACTGTGCTTGCCCCCAATGTGCCATATGACCGGCATCTTGTCAATTTATCGTGCTCGTTGACATGTCCAGTGGCGCACTGGCCTTCATAGTTTTACGCTATAGATATGATGCTACGTGCAACTGTTTCACCTGACCTGAATTCTTTCTCTTCAAGGGAGGAATCAGGCTTGCAATGACTCCCCCACCTGTCATTGCGAGGCACATCCGTGCCGAAGCAATCTCCAAGTTAAATCCTAAACTCAAAGCACTAAATTCCGAACAAGTCCCAATTTAGTAGCCTTCAGCTATCAGCCATTAGCTGACTTTTGTTTGTTTTTGCTTTCCAGCAACAGGGTTACCGGGCCATCATTGTGGATATCTACCAGCATGTATTCCTGGAAAACCCCCGTTTCTACCTTAAGCCCGAAGGAGCGAACTTGCTCAACGAAGAACTCATAAAGTTCCCTGGCTTTATCGGGAGGAGCTGCTTCGGTAAAGCTGGGGCGTCTTCCTTTCCGTGTATCAGCCAGTAAAGTGAATTGACTGACTACCAGAATTTCCCCTTTCACTTCCAGCGCTGAAAGTGAAAATCTGCCTGCCTCGTCGGAGAAAATGCGCAGGTTTACTACTTTATCTGCTAGGTAGCGGGCGTCTTCTGGTGAATCATCCCTGGCTACACCGAGAAGGACCACCAGGCCTTGCCCGATCTCTCCAACCGTTTTATTGCCGACGGTTACCGAAGCATTGGTAACTCGCTGCACTAATGCTTGCATGATTTATTTTTGGCAAGCCACTGGCTGTACTCTACAGTCATTTTTCATTCTTATTTGACTATGACCTGGATCATGATATCTCCGGGCACGCCATCGGTTATCTGGCGGGCATTACGCAGTTTTACCATCTTGCCCGTTTTCACTCCCGAAGGAATCTTGACCTCCAATCTCTTTCCTTGTCTAGTTAGAATTTTCCTTGTTCCCTGGGAAGCCTCCTTCGGGGTAATGCTGAGTTGATAACGGACATCCTGGCGGTGAGGCTTTCTGGTTTGCCCGAATATTTCCTCGAGGTTAATTTCCTCTCCCGGCCAGGCTTCAAATTTTGTTCTGCCACGTCTGCCAAAAGTTCTGAAAGAGAATCCTGTTCCCCTTAATCGGTCGCCGAATATATCGTCGAGAAAGCTGAAACCAAGCCCTTCGCCGCCAAAATCTTTCATTAAATCTTCAAAAGTGGTTCGGGTGAAGCGACTGCCAAAGATATCGCCGATTTCACCTACTGTGCCAAATTGGTCGTATTGTTTTTTCTTTTTTGGGTCGCCGAGAACTCCGTAAGCCTCGTTTATCTCTTTGAATTTTTCGTTAGCCTGTTTCTCTTTGCCTGGATTGCGGTCAGGGTGATATTGCATTGCCAGCTTTCGGTAAGCTTTCTTAATTTCTTGGGCTGCGGCGCTCCGGGGAACTCCTAAAATGCGATAGTAATCCTTAGCCATCGTGAGAGCAATTATAGCAAATTGTTCCTGCTATTTTCCCTTCGCCATTCGTTTCAGTTCATAAAGCTTGGTGATGGCTTCTAAGGGAGACATGGAATCAATGTCGAGCTTGAAGATTTCGTCGGCCAGTAAAGAATCTTTGGTGAAAAGTGGGAATTGTGCTGCCGTTGCTTTACCTCGAATCTTGCCTTTATTAGTAGTGCTCCTGCTTTCCAGGTCAACCAAAACATCCTGAGCACGATTTGTCACCGATTTAGGCAAACCAGCTAGCTGAGCTACATGGATGCCGTAACTCCTGTCGGTGCCTCCAGGGATAATTTTATGTAAGAAGATAACCTTGTCTCCTTCCTCAGTTACGGCGACATTGAAATTCTTCACCCTGGGCAAGGTGCCGGCAAGCTCTACCAGTTCATGGTAGTGTGTGGCGAACAGGGTCTTTGCCCCCAACTTCGGTGCTCCGTGAATGTATTCCGCCACTGCCCAGGCAATAGAGAGCCCGTCATAGGTGCTTGTGCCTCGTCCAATTTCATCCAGAATGAGCAAGGAGCGAGGAGTGGCGTTATGTAAAATGTTTGCTGTTTCGGTCATTTCCACCATGAAGGTTGATTGTCCCGCAGCTAAGTCTTCCTGAGCACCAATCCTGGTGAAGATACGGTCGACGATACCAATTCGCGTCGATTTGGCAGGAACAAAGCTACCGATTTGTGCCAGAAGAATGATCAAAGCTGCCTGTTTGAGATAGGTGGATTTCCCCGACATATTCGGTCCAGTAAGTATAATGAGCTGGCTATCGCTATTGCATAGGTATGTATCATTGGGAATAAAATTATCGCTGCCCAAGCTTCTCTCCACCATGGGGTGACGTCCCTCTTTAATGTCGATGACATCGTCGTTGGTCAGCTCTGGTCTGGCGTAGTGATAGCATGATGCCACTTCAGCAAGACTGGAGAATACATCAATTTGGGCGATAGCCCTCGCGGTGGCTAAGATTTGCTCACCTTTAGCGCCTATCTGCTGGCAAACCTGGTTAAACAGCGAGGTTTCAAGATAGGTTATCTTTTCCTGTGAGGTAAGAATCAGCGATTCATACTCTTTTAGCTCGGGGGTGAAGAACCTTTCTGCCTCAGCAAGGGTTTGCTTGCGAATATAATCATTGGGAACCAGATTGAGATTTACCCTGGATACCTCGATGTAATAGCCGAATACTCTGTTGTACCCCACTTTCAGGGATTTAATCCCGGTGCGCTGTTTTTCCCTCTGCTCCAGGCTGGCTAAATATTGTTTAGCCTTGGTGGAACTTTGGCGAAGCTCATCTAGCTCACTGGAAAAGCCTTCCTTGATGACATTTCCATGTTCAAGGTCACCGGGTTCATCAACAATTGCCCGGTCAATTAAATCCATAATCTCGGGGAAAAGCTTTAATTCGCTAACTAACTTGTCAGGGCAATTATCGAGCGTTGCTTTCAGCTGAACTACCTTTTCCAGACTTGTGCGGAGTGTTATCAACTCCCTGGGCATTGCCTTGCCACCTCTCACACGGTTCACTATCCTCTCTAAATCGGCGATGTCTCCCAGCAGGGCCATAGTTTTTTGGCGAACTAGGCTATCGTTATAAAACCAGCTAACTGCCTCTTGCCGTTGATTTAGCTTATCTATGTCAAGGAGGGGTTGAGCCAGCCAGCCTCTAAGCAGTCTGCCTCCCATAGCAGTCCTGGTGGTATCGATTAAGGAGAGCAGGGAGTTGGTGGTCTCCCCCCACCTCCCACCCTGAAAAAGCTCCAGATTACGACACGTCTGGCCATCAAGAGCCATAAAGGAATCTGTAGAGTAGGTAGCAAGGCTGGTTAGCTGAGGCAAAGCCTCCTTTTGAGTTTCTGCTACGTAATGAATTAGCGAGCCGGCAGCCTTTACAGCCAGAGGCAAATAGGCACAGCCATAGCCTTCCAGAGTAGCCACACCAAAGTGTTCCAGCAGAGTTTGTTGAGCTATTTCTAAATCAAACCAGTAATCATCGAGCTTTGTTACCGTAGACGGTGATTGCTGATAATCTTCAGCGCTTTGAGAGACGAGCACCTCACTTGGCTGCAGCCGCTCCAATTCCGAGGAAACCCTGTCGGCGGGAAGCTGTGTGGTGGCAAAATCGCTGGTGGTTATATCAACATAAGCTATCCCTGCTTTTTCGTCCTCGATGATTAAACTGACAAGGTAGTTATTCTTCCCGGCATCAAGCAGGTTAGGTTCAATTACCGTGCCTGGCGTTACTACTCGAATGACATCCCTTTCCACCAATCCTTTGCCTGGAGGGCTGAGTTGCTCACAGATGGCTACTTTATGGCCTCGATTGATAAGTCTGGCGAGATAATTATCTATGGCGTGGTGAGGGATTCCCGCCATGGGCACTTTCTGTCCTTTGCCCATTCCACGGGAGGTTAAAACGATATCCAGCTCGCGAGAGGCGACTCTGGCATCTTCGTCAAACGTCTCATAGAAATCGCCCAGTCGAAAGAAAACGATAGCCTCGGGATACCTCTGCTTAACCCTGAGATATTGCTTCCTGAGCGGTGTTACTGTCATTGATGGTATTTTACTCGTTACTCAAGGACATATAAAGGCTGTTGTTCAGCAACCTCGTCTATCATTCTAAGCCTCCTAACCCTTCTCCAATGCGTGAGGAGTGAGGCGAGGTGACAAAACAAATAATCTCCTGTTATGATGCCAGCCAGGGAGTTCAATCGATGGAAGGTGAAATCGGGATTCATATTGAACGAAAATTCCAGGCTCACATTGACGAGGAATGGGCAAGAAACAAAGCTCAGGAAGTTCTTAAAGCTGAAAGCATAACACCCCCATATGAGATGAGCCTGGTTTTCACCGATTCCGAGACGGTGCAGAGACTCAATCGAGACTATCGAGGCGTGGATGAATCTACGGATGTGCTCGCCTTTTATATGCTTCCTCAACATGGAGCCGATGCTGATTTTGTTTCCCCTCCCGATGATATAACCCATCTGGGGGAGGTAATCATTTCTTATCCCAAAGCGGAGGAACAAGCTGAGGAACAAGGGCATTCAACGGAGCAAGAGCTAACATTGCTGATTATCCATGGGATACTCCATCTTCTGGGCTATGACCACGAGAAGCCTGAGGAAGAGGCTAAAATGAAGGCCCGGGAAAAAGAGCTTCTGGAGAGAGCTATTTCTACTTGAAGCTGATTTAAGTCTCCTGGAATTGTTAGATATAGAAGAAAAACAAACTTCTAACATTTTTGAAAAATTGCCAGACATTCCGCCTTTCCTATTGACAAGGTAATTAGCTCCTCTCTATACTGCCCGAGTAAGCCATGAAGAGAAAACTAACTAACAAGGGGATTGCGGCTCTCCTACCCGTTTTGTTAATAATGGCAATAGTCATTCCTGGCTGTGCGCTAAACCAACCCCCTACTGCGTATATAGATTCTATTGTGCCCGGTGAGGCGACACATGGGGAGGCAGTAGCTTTCACCGGTCACGGCACTGACTCCGATGGCACTGTGGTTGCTTATAGATGGACATCGAGCATTGATGGCGAGATTGGCACATCTGCCTCTTTCACCACTTCATCGCTCTCAGTTGGAAGCCATACTGTCTCCTTTAGAGCCCAGGATAACAATGGTGCCTGGTCTGCAAATGTCACTGCCACTGTCATAGTCACTGAGGCAATACCAAAACCAGTCATCCTTTCTTTTGATGCTGACCCGGGCACAATTAATCCTGAAGAAACCTCCACCTTAAGTTGGGAGGTGTCGGGAGCAGCTACAGTAAGCATAGACCAGGGCATAGGCAATGTGGCTCTCAGCGGCACCAGAGACGTATCTCCGAGTGAAACCACCATTTATACCTTGACAGCTACCAACGAGGCTGGAAGCGTGAACGCCACTGTTCAAATCATAGTGGAAGAAGACACCACACCCCCAAGTACACCAGTCCTTACCTCTCCGCTCGAGGGTGCTACCCTGCCTCAGCCCAGTGAAGCGTGGTCTTTTGATTGGAACGACTCCTCAGACCCCGAAAGTGGCATTGCAGGGTATCAGATTTATGTGATACGTGAAGGTGCCGGTTCACCAGTGATCAATGCTTCTGTCACCGATTCCGAATACTCGGAGATATTAGGGGGGGAGATTTGGTATATGGACCTCCATGACTGGACCTGGACAGTAAGGGCTCAAAATAATGCCGGGCTGTGGAGTTCGTGGAGCACCATCAGGACTTTCAGCGTAATACCGAAGATGGTAATCAAATAACAGGGTAATCAGCCCTTCCTATACTGCCCGAATAAGCCGTGAAGAGAAAACTAACTGACAAGCGGATTGCGGCTCTCCTATTCCTTTCGTTAATAATGGCAACAGTTATTGCTGGCTGTGCACTGAACCAAGCCCCTACTGCGTATATAGATTCCATTGTACCCGATGAGGTGGCGCAGGGGGAGGCAGTAGCTTTCACCGGTCACGGCATTGACACCGATGGTACTTTGGTTGCTTATAGATGGACATCGAGCGTTGATGGCGAGATTGGCACATCTGCCTCTTTCACCACTTCATCGCTCTCGGTTGGAAGCCATACTGTCTCTTTTAGGGCCCAGGATAACAATGGTGCCTGGTCTGCAAATGTCACCGCCACTGTCATAGTCACTGAGGCAATACCAGAACCAGTCATCCTTTCTTTTGATGCTGACCCGGGCGCAATTAATCCTGGAGGAACCTCCACCTTAGGTTGGGAAGTGACTGGAGCAGCAACAGTGCACATAGACCAGGGCGTAGGCGATGTGGCTCTCAGCGGTACCGGAGACGTATCTCCGGGTGAAACCACCATTTATACCTTGACAGCTACCAACGAGGCTGGAAGCGTGAACGCCACTGTTCAAATCACAGTACAAGAAGACACCACGCCGCCAAGTACACCAGTCCTTACCTCTCCGGCCGAGGGTGCTACCTTGCCTCAGCCCAGTGAAGCGTGGTCTTTTGATTGGAACGACTCCTCAGACCCCGAAAGCGGCATCGCAGGGTATCAGATTTATGTGATACGTGAAGGTGCCGGTTCACCAGTGATCAATGCTTCTGTCACCGATTCCGAATACTCGGGGATAGTTGGGGGGCAGATTACGCATGGATACCTCGATAACTGGACCTGGAAAGTAAGGGCTCAAAATAATGCCGGGCTGTGGAGTTCGTGGAGCGCTATCAGGACGTTCAGTGTAGAGCCGAAGATAACAGGGATCTTAATGATAAGCCAGACTGAAGGGACTGCCAGCGCCTGGTTTGGTGCAAGTCCTTCCTATGTCAATGTAGGTCAAGGGCAGCGCTTCCAGGTAACCGAGGCTGGTTTCTTCCACCAGTTCCAGATATATCTCACCAGTTCTAGCTCTAGTAATAGCGGGGATATAATAGTTTGTGACCTCAGGGATGCCGACGGCAGTGTGTTACAGAGCAGCTCTATCCATGGCTTCACTGCCGGCAACGGAGGGTGGCAGATATTTAACTTCAACCTGGAAACCTACGTCACCCCGGGGACATATTATTGCACTTGCTATGTAAGCAACCCTATCGAAGGTCACAACTATGGTTGCCATGGCAATAGCGACGATGCTTCCTATCCTGACGGGACCCGCTATGTTGTAAATGGGGGCAACCCCGAGGATTGGAGCGCCTGGCATAGTTCCGAGGATTGGGACTTGTTCTTTAAGGTGATAATCAAAACAGGCCCTTAATCCTTCGTTTATCGCCCGTTATCCCGGCAAATTTGGGTAGTTTTTTACTTGGGCAAGAGTGATCGATGTTCAGGCTTTTTCTTTAGGTAGGGAGCAAAGCCATGGATGAGCCGTTTTGCATATACCAGGATATATACCTCATCGGCAGCGCCGAGATATCGCATCCCTATGACTGCTGCGTCTATTTAATTGATGTTGGGGAGCTAGTCCTCATTGATAGCGGTGCCGGGCAAAGGTTCGACAGCCTGGTGGATAATATCCTCGCTTTAGAGTTAGCTCCGGAGAAGATAACCACGCTGATTGTTACTCATTGCCACATTGACCATGTTGGCAGCCTGGCTAAGTTTAAGCAAAAGTATGGCGCCAAAATAATAGCCCATAGCCTGGATGCAGAAGCTATTGAGACGGGTAAAGGAATCGGTGCCGAAGCTTACGGGGTGGATTACGAGCCTTGCCAGGTGGATGTTAACTTACAAGGAACGGAACAAAAGCTGGTTTTCGGGGAGCAGGAGTTTACTGCTAGCCACATTCCTGGTCACACCAGGGGGAGCATCGCCTTGTATACAGATATGGGTGGTAAAAGGATTCTCTTTGGACAGGACATACACGGACCGTATAGTGCCATGTGGGGCGGAGAACCAGAAAAGGCAATCAGTTCCCTGCAAAAGCTCATTGACCTCAAAGCCGACATATTATGTGAAGGGCACTTCGGCATTTATCAGCCAGCAGGCGAGGTTAAACATTACATAGAAGGTTATCTTCGCCAGCTAAAGAAAGGTCTTGATTGAGCCAGGTGAATTTGAATGTTATAATTGATTTTTACGGTAAAAGAGGGCAAAACGAGATTAGCTCAGGGTATTAAATAAAAAAATCAAAAAAGGAGGTAAGAAATGGCTGTATTTGTGATGTTGACTAGTCTTACTGATGAGGGAAGGAAGACCCTCCAGGACAAGCCGGAAAGAATCAAGGACGTTAACAAGGAAGTCGAGGCACGGGGGGTTAAGATAATTAACCAGTTTGCTCTTCTCGGGCCATATGACTTTGTGAACATTCTGGAAGCTCCAAGCGCTGAAGCGATGTCCAAAGTGGCGATTGCGTTGGGGGCGAGGGGCACACTTCAAACGATGACCATGGCTGCTATGTCGGTTGACGCATTCATCGCCGGCCTCAAAAAATAGCAGTGTTTTTACGGTAGCTGCTTGTGCCCTGATTCCTGGTAAAGTGCCGCTTTGAACAAGGGCTGTCTCATACCTGTTGTCGACTCGGGCTAAGCGGGCATTTTTAATGCTCTAGCTCCGTCATCAATGAGTTCATCTTGCCCTTCATGCTCGAAGCTTGGTCTCGGCGGTCATCAATTTCGATGATGGTTACCACCCTGGTAACT
>JAUWGN010000137.1 GCA_030606385.1 Dehalococcoidia bacterium | reverse complement strand
AGTGCCAGCAGTCATTGATATTACTACAGTGGCAACAGTTAGCGGGTCAAGCTCCAGCACAATACCTTGTCCCCGTAGTATGGCCAGCATACCATAACCTTGCAAAGCCGCCAGAGGTATTGTCAGGAGATGGGTAATGCGGTTAATCTTCCGTTGTCCAGCTTCCCCTTCTCGAGATAGAGCTTGAAGACTAGGAATGACCGGGACTAGTAGCTGCATAATTATCGAAGCAGTAATGTAAGGATAAACTCCCATAGCAGCAACGCTGAACCTTCTCATAGCACCGCCACTAAATAGGTCGAGCATACCAAAAAGTTGGTTTTGCTCGAAAAGCTGACTCAGGGCCTCAACGTCAATGCCGGGCAAGGGAACGTGAGCTACAAATCGAAAAACCACTAAAATGGCGAAGGTAAAAAGGAGCTTTCGCCTCAAGTCTGGCAACATGAACATGTCTTTCATTGCCTGGATGAGGCGTGACTGAGGTTCCCTGCGCTGCACCTAAATCTCCTTTACTTCACCACCAGCGGATAGTATTTTCTTTCGTGCAGGAGCAGACAGCCTGTCAGTTTTTACAAACAACGCGTGATGCACATCCCCGGTGCCCAAGATCTTAACAGGATGCTTTAATGACCTAATTAAGCCTGCCTCAAAAAGCTTTTCCTTGGTGACCTCAGAGCTAGGAGGGAATACGTTCAGCTTACCTACATTCACAATGCTGTATTCCTTTTTGAAGATATTAATAAAACCTCTTTTCCCTGGCAATCGTTTTATAAGAGGCAATTGCCCACCTTCAAAGCCAAGACGTACCTTACCCCCGGAGCGAGACTTTTGCCCCTTGCATCCCCTCCCTGAATAGGTGCCATGCCCACTGCTGTTCCCCCTCCCAACACGCTTCCTTTTGTGTCTAGCACCTATTGACGGTCTTAACTCATCCTGTCTCATTTTGCTCGTCCTTCACAACCTTTGCTGGCTTCCTCAGATTTGCCAAAGCAAGTATTGTTGCCTTGGCTGTATTAATTCGATTAGAACTTCCCAGGGATTTGCTAAGAATGTCCTCTATACCTGCCAATTCAAGCACTGCTTTAACCGTACTATTAGCAATCAAGCCGGCACCCGGCGCTGCCGGCTTCAGTAAAATCTTAGACGCACCAAATTTGGCCAGAACTTCGTGAGGAATGGTACTATCCGCAAGTGGAACCTCAATCAACTCGTTTTGTGCCGCTGTGTTAGCTTTGCGAATTGCCTCGGGAACACCGATAGCTTTACTCGACCCTACTCCAACATGTCCATTGCCATCACCAACCACAACCAAAGCCCTGTAGCGAAGACGACGACCACCTTTAACCACCTTAGTTATACGGTCAATAGCTAGCAGCTTCTCGTTAATCTCTAACCCCGAGGGGTCAATTTTAGCTTTTCCACCAATTACCTTAGTAACTACTTTCACTCTAGTAACCCTAAAATTCCAATCCAGCTTGCCTGGCAGCTTCGGCTAAAGCTTTGACGCGTCCATGATATTTATATCCACCTCTATCAAGAACTACTTGTGTAATACCTTTGTGTATTGCTTTTTGAGCAACCAGTGAACCTACAAATTCAGCTTTCTTTGTTTTCACCTCTTTCCCAAGCTTTTCCTTTGCAATGGGCTCAACAGTACTTGCTGAAACCAGTGTTCTCCTCGAACAATCATCTATGATCTGTGCATATATGTGATCTGAACTTCGGAAAACACACAATCTAGGGCGAGAGACTGTACCAGCTATTTTCTTCTTTACCCGCTTATGCCGTTCTCGTCGAAGTACTTTTGAATTTACTTTAAGCATTGTAGCCACTAGCCTCCACTTATTGCCTTACCAGCCTTACCAGGTTTCAGTCGAATTTCCTCTCGACTATATCTAATTCCCTTCCCTTTATAGCAATCTGCGGGACGTATAGCTCTAATTGCAGCAGCTACCTCCCCCACAACCCCCTTATCAATACCCTTAATGTGAATACGGTTCGTTCCCTCAACGGAAACGGAAATACTAGAGGGAATTTGGAACTCTACAGGATGACTGTATCCCACCTGAAACAACAATTTATCATCCTTTTCTTGCACCCTATAACCCACTCCCTGCAGCTCTAGAGCTTTTTCAAAACCTTCACTAACCCCCTTGACCATATTAGCGATTAAACTACGCGTGAGCCCGTGCAAAGCGCGATGCGCTCTATCATTACTCTGACGGCACACTACTATATTCCTTTCCTCTAATCTGATAGAGATATCTGGGTGAAAGCAACGATAGATTTCTCCCTTACTCCCTTTTACGGTTACTTTGTTTCCTTCAATATTTATTTGCACATCTTCAGGCACTGGAATAGGAAGCAATCCGATGCGAGACATATTACATAACCTCCAAACTACCACACATAAAGTAAAAGCTCACCTCCCAGACCAAGCTGCCATGCTTTCTGACCAGTCATAATACCCTTAGAGGTAGATAAAATAGGCATGCCCAGTCCTCCATAAACACGGGGAATTTCTCCCTTGCCAACATAAATCCTCAAGCCAGGTTTGCTGACCCTCTCTAATCCCAGCAACGCTGGTTGACCATCTATATACTTGAGATATATTTCTATCGTTGACTGTGGCTTACCCTTAATTACCTTGTAATCCTGAACAAACCCCTCATCCTTAAAAACCTTAGCTATGGATAATTTTATTTTAGAGGAGGGTACGACGACGCTATCATGCCTCACCATGATGGCGTTGCGGATTCGAGTCAACATATCAGCGATTGGGTCAGTGCCTACCATCATAATGCAGTCCTCACCAACTCGACTTTCTCACTCCGGGGATTTGTCCAGTTACTGCTAGTTTTCGAAAACAAATGCGGCACAAGCCAAATTTGCGCATATAAGCACGTGGGCGTCCACATAATTCGCAGCGATTACGTTGCTGAACCTTATATTTCGGCGGACGTTTTGACTTCACGATCCTAGCTACTTTAGCCATCACTCCTACTCTCAAAAGGCATGCCTAAGAATTCCAGTAGGCTCATTGCTTCTTCATCCGCATTGGCAGTAGTCACTATAGTCACCTGGAGTCCACGGATCTTATCCACTTTATCGTATTCAATTTCGGGGAAAACTATTTGCTCCCTCATACCTAAATTGTAATTTCCACGATTATCAAAAGAAGTCCTCGATACCCCTTGAAAGTCACGAAACCGTGGCAAGGTTATATTGATTAATTTATCCAGAAAATCGTACATTCGAGTACCACGCAACGTGACCATCAGACCAATGGGCATACCGGCTCTCAACTTGAATGAGGCGATGGATTTCTTTGCCTGTGTAACCACAGGCTTTTGCCCCGAAATTGCCGTTAAATCCTTTTCAGCTGATTCAAGTGCCTTGGGGTCCTGTACC
>JAUWGN010000097.1 GCA_030606385.1 Dehalococcoidia bacterium | reverse complement strand
GGGGGCTATGGAGCACCAATGTCGGCTGGGTTTGGTGGGGGCTATGGAGCACCAATGTCGGCTGGGTTTGGTGGGGGCTATGGAGCACCAATGTCGGCTGGGTTTGGTGGGGGCTATGGAGCACCAATGTCGCCTGGATTTGGCTTGGGCTTCGGAAGAGGCTTCGGTCGTGGTCGTGGTTTTGGTCGTGGTCGCGGCTGGTCGCGATGGGGTGGCTATTATGGTTACCCCGGGTGGTAAATTTTAAATCTTGTTAAGGAGGTGATAAAATGTGGCCTTGGTTTGGATGGAATCCTTGGGCTTCGAGATGGCCTGGATATGGAATGCCTTATGGGAATCCCTACGGAGGATATGGCTATGGATATTCGCCATGGGGGCCTATGCCTAAGGAGCAGGAAATAGCCATGCTCGAGGAGCAGGCTAAAGCATTGCAGGATGATTTAGATGATATTAACAAGAGGCTTGAAGAGCTTCGTAAATAGAAAGGAGGTGGGAAATGCCTAATGGCTTTGGAAGAGGCGGATTTGGAAGGGGTGGTGGGGGATTCGGCTTCAGAGGAAGTTCTCCACCATGGCCCTTTGTAGGATTAGGTAGAGGAGGACTGCCGAGATGCGGCTATTTCCTCAGTGGAGCTGCAGGAATGCCTATGTCGCCGGGTTATCCTTCCCCCGGAGCCGTGCCTTACGGAGGCAGCCCTTATACTGGGGGTATGCCATATGGCGGAGCGCCTATGGGAGCAGACCCTTATGCTGGGGGTATTCCATATGGCGGAGCACCGATGGGGGCAAATCCTTATGCCAGCGGCATGCCATACGGTGGCTATAGTGGCGCACCCTATCCGGGAGCAGACCCTTATGCTCCACAGATGACGCGGGAACAAGAACTTGATTTTTTGAAGAGCCAGGCAGAAATGATGAAAGAGCAACTGGAGCAGATTAGTGGTAGAATAAAGGAGCTAGAGGAAGAAGAGTAAAAAGGAGGCAAACTATGAAGGTTGCGATATCAGCGACAGGCCCCAGCCTGGATGCCGAAGTAGACCCTCGACTTGGGCGTTGTTCATACTTTGTTGTTATTGATCCGGAAACGATGGAGTTTGAGGCTGTGGAGAACCCAAATGTCCAGGCTGCTGGTGGGGCGGGAATCTCCACTGCCCAAATGGTTGCTGGCAAGGGTGTGCAAGTGGTGCTTACCGGGAATTGTGGACCCAGAGCATATCAGACCTTCTCAGCGGCGGGAGTTCAAGTTATCACCGGTGTTGTTGGCAGAATAAGGGATGCTGTAGAAGCCTACAAAGCAGGTAAGCTTCAAGCCAGTGCTGAACCCAGCGTGGATGCTCACTTTGGCATGGGTGGAGGCATGGGTATGGGACGTGGTATGGGTAGAGGAATGGGTATGGGGATGACTTCAGGAATGCCGCCCGTGGCAGGACCAGCTCCCCAAACTACGAGCCGAGAGCAAGAAATAGAGGTGCTCAAGAATCAAGTAGAGATGTTGTTGCAGCAGCTGAGGGAAACTCAGCGCCGTATTGGAGAGCTAGAGGAAGGAAAATAGGAGGTGAACTATGCCCATCTATGAATATCAGTGTGCTCAATGCGGAGAGAAGTTCGAGGTTCGTCAAGCGATTGGTGAGGATGGGGCTAAATTAAATTGTCCTAAATGTCGTGCCCAAAATCCTAAAAGACTATTTTCCTCATTCTTTAGCCCTGGCTCTAGCACAGGTGAACTCTCAGAATCAAGTTGTCCTACCTGTAGCTCTGGAGTCTGCGGACTGCCACCAATGTGATGAATTTGTATTATTAAGAACTGAATGCCTTAGGGAATAGAAGGAGGTTTACTATGCCCAGAGGAGATGGCACAGGTCCTTACGGTCAGGGGCCAGGAACAGGCAGAGGAATGGGAATGGGGAGTGGCGCTGGTAGGGGAAGGATGGGTGGAAGTCGCCCTGGAGCAGGTCCCAGTGGCAATTGTGTTTGTCCCAGTTGTGGGGCAAAAGTTCCTCATCAAGCGGGTGTTCCTTGCTATAACTTAAGCTGCCCGAAGTGCGGCGCTAAGATGGTTAGAGAATGATACTCTCAGTTGCCAGTGGTAAGGGCGGCACAGGCAAGACGCTGATAGCCACCAGTTTGGCTCTCGCCTTAAGTGAAAAAGACAAAGTCCAGTTGTTGGATTGCGATGTAGAGGAGCCAAACGTCGACATTTTTATCCGTTCCAATGTTACCCAAAGCTATCCTGTGTTTATCCCCATCCCTAAGGTAGATGAAGCGAAGTGCAACTACTGTGGCAAATGCGCTGAAGTCTGTGCCTATAATGCCATTGCCGTAGTCAACAAGAAAGTGCTTATTTTCCCTGACCTCTGTCATGGCTGTGGAGCATGCTCTTACTTATGTCCTGAATCTGCTATCACCGAAGAAGGGCAAGAAATAGGTATAGTAGAGAAGGGTAATTCAGGGAATATAGAGCTAATTCAAGGAAGGCTTACCATTGGTCAACTAATGGCTCCTCCGATAATCAGGGAGGTGAAGAAGCATGTTAGTTTCAAAACAGAGGTCATAATAGATGTCTCTCCGGGGACCTCTTGTCCTGTGGTAGAAGCAATTAAGGGTAGCGACTTTTGCCTTCTGGTAACGGAGCCGACACCTTTTGGCCTGAATGACCTTTCTTTGGCAGTGGAGGTGGTTAGAGAATTGGGTATTCCCTGTGGTGTGGTGATAAATCGCGCTGGAATAGGCGATGGAAAGGTAGAGGAATATTGTGGTAAACAAAATATTCCTGTCTTGCTTACTATTCCCCTCGATACCAGGATTGCCAGTTTCTATTCGAGAGGTGTGCCTTTAGTAAATGGCATTCCAGAATGGCGTGGGCGTTTCGTTAAGCTTTTCGAGGAGATTAAACAAAAAGCAACATTGCCCGGCTCCCCTTTGTCATTGCGAGGTTTGTCCCGAGCAAAGCGAGGGAACTCGGCGAAACAATCTAGCTAGAAGGGACTTTGGATGAAAGAAGTTGTGGTATTAAGTGGTAAAGGTGGAACGGGGAAGACAAGCATAGTGGCTTCCTTTGCTGCTTTAGCTCAGAGTAAGGTACTGGCTGACTGCGATGTCGACGCTGCTGACCTTTACCTTCTCCTCCAACCGCAGACTAAACAGGAGCACGAGTTTTGGAGTGGACAAACTGCATATATTGATAATGAAAAATGCAATGAATGCGGGCTTTGTCAGGAGGTATGCCGTTTTGGGGCGATAGAGAATTATCTCGTTGACCCAATCTCTTGTGAAGGTTGCGGTTTTTGCTTCCAGATTTGCCCTGTTGATGCCATTACTATGCGTGAAAACATGTCAGGGCATTGGTTCGTCTCAGAAACGCGTTACGGTCCTCTGGTTCACGCCCGGCTAGGCATTGCTCAGGAAAATTCAGGTAAGCTAGTGGCGCTGGTAAGGCAGAATGCCAAACATATCGCTGAAGAAGGAAATTTGGGCTACATAATCGTTGATGGTCCTCCAGGAATTGGCTGTGCCGTCATTTCCTCATTATCAGGGGCAGATTTAGCCTTGCTGATAACTGAACCGACGTTGTCGGGAATGCACGATTTAGACCGCGTCCTTGAACTTTGTCGCTACTTTGGTATTCCTGCTTTGGTATGCATAAACAAATATGATATAAATGAGAAAAACTCACGCCAGATTGAGAGCTATTGTGCTAACCAGAAAGTAGAAGTTGTATCTCTGATACCGTTCGATAATGTGGTTACTGAGGCTCTGGTTAATGGGTTGCCTGTGGTGGAGTTCTCCGATGGGAGGGTCAAGCAGGAGATATATAATTTATGGCGGAAGGTATCTGAGAGACTAACGCCATGAGCATCAGAGGAAATATAAGTGAGATATTAAGTGACTTACCTGAGGGGGTGGAGGTAGTAGCTGCGGCGAAAGCGAGGACTCCTGAGGAGGTGCTTGAGGTGGTTCAATCAGGAGTAAGAATCGTCGGGGAGAATTATGTGCAGGAGGCAGAGAAGGCTTATGAAATGGTAGGTGGGGAGGTGAAATGGCATTTCATCGGACATCTCCAGAAAAATAAGGTGAAAAAAGCGGTTAAGATATTTGACATGATAGAAACCGTTGATTCTGTTGAGGTAGCAAAGGAGATAGATAAGCGCTGTGAGCAAATTGGCAAGGTACTGCCTATATTAGTAGAGATAAACAGCGGTGATGAGGAGCAGAAGTCAGGTGTGTCTCCCAAAGATGCCGAACAGTTAATCAGGGAGATTTCAAGCTTCAAAAATATAAAGGTAATGGGATTGATGACTATGGGGCCGCGTTTTGGCAATCCTGAGGATTCAAGACCCTATTTCATCAAGACGAGGGAGATTTTTGATAAAATAAAAAAGCTTAATTTGCCTAATGTGGAGATGAGGTATCTCTCTATGGGAATGACCAATTCCTATAAAATTGCCATAGAGGAGGGTGCCAATATAGTGAGGATAGGGACTAAGCTTTTCGGAGAGCGAAATTATGTGGAGGATAAGTGAGCACTATGGTGACTGAAGAACGAATAAAACAAGCTCTGGAAGACATATTTGTTCCCGGGGTGGTGCGCAGTCTTCCCAAAATGAATCTAGTCCGGAGGATTGCTATTTCTGACCAGAGTGTGAATATCACTCTAGCTTCAACAGCTTTAGGTTCTGATGCTCAGCAGTTTGTCAGGGAAAAGGCCATCGAAGTTATTAAGAAGCTTCCCGAGGTGAGTGAGGTGTTTGTTGACTTTGTAGAAGCTAAGCCTAAGGAGGTCAATGATATTCATTACGTGGTTGCTGTGATGAGTGGCAAGGGTGGGGTGGGCAAATCGTTGGTGGCAGCGCTT
>JAUWGN010000135.1 GCA_030606385.1 Dehalococcoidia bacterium | reverse complement strand
AAGCAAAGCCAGAAAAATTACCTTTAGCCGGACTGGAATTTGTTTTAACCGGGAAGCTGGAATCCCTATCCCGTTCAGAAGCAGAAGCGAAAATAAAGGCCTTGGGTGGCAAAGCCGACTCGGATGTCACCAAGAAGACATCCTATGTGATAGTCGGTGCTGACCCTGGCTCCAAGTTAGCTAAAGCTGAAAAGTTGGGGGTAAAGACGCTCAGCGAAGCTGAATTCCTTGATTTCTTGAATCAGGCTGTTTGAGAAAGATTTAGAAAAACGTAGAAGAGATTTACAACTCTCTATACGTGAGCTTTATCGGAGGATTGAAGTGGGGCTCGCTGGAATTCTGTGCTAAATCTTAGCCCTGCGTTTTACTTGGAACGTGAATGAGAGGAGCTTCTCGAGAAAGTCATTCACTGTCTTTGATTTGTCATTATAAGCTATCGTCTCTTTACCAATCATGAGGGTAGCATAGGAGAGCTTTGCCTCTTTTGCCCCCACCATTTCGCGCTTATAGTCAGGGTTGGATGCATTAACTTGGACGATACCACTCAAGAACCGACTGTGACACAAAGGGCCGTCTTCAAAGGCCACCTCCTGTAAAGCAATTCGCATACCGCTGTGGCGTCCGATTTCACCAGGCTTAGTTGACCGAGTGCCCGTCTCTCTTCCCTTATGCGTCCCTGGATGTTGAGTAATAGGTGCTCTTTGCCTTCGTAGCCCGCCAAGAAGCTCTAAGCCTTTGAAATCTCCTTGATTGAGAATCTCTCTCGCAAGCTCAATTGCCCGCCGTTGGATCTGTGTAAGTTTTTTCTCTTCCGCTTCTAGCCTTAATTCCTCTATTTCAGCTTCAATCGAAGGGCATATCTTTTCAAGTTCCAGTAGAAATTGAATCCAGTCCTGATTTTCTTCAAAACCAACTCTCGCTGGAAGTGGCTTAAGAAAGTCAGCATCAATATAACCCTTGACAAATCCACTTGCGTAAGCACTTTCCTCAAGACCATAAGCTTGTATCGCTTTCACATCCTCAACCACAGGAATCCCAGTATGCCGAATGGCAACTTTGCTCCTCCCAGAAGCGTCAAACCACAATTGACAGCCAAAAACCTTTTGCCAGTCGCTCGAAAGATGCACTTCTCTAAAAGCTTCGCCAACACTGGGCAGGTTTATTGTCAATGGCTCTACCTGATAGATTCGGCCACCACAAGTTATGGTGATTTTCAAATTTTCTTCCCTCAGGTAGGGGTCAAACTTCTCGGCAAACATGTGCTGCAGTCGTTCCGCTCCTAAGGGGCCACGCAACCTTGTAGGATCGTGCTGTAATCCCGCGATAACAATAGTCATTCCTGGTTCTTTGCGAGACTCCCTTTTAGTTGCTGTTTCTATCTCAGCATCATCAGACTGCTTTCTAAGAACAACCTTAATAGTAGGCGCACCTTTTGCTTTCTTGCTATAGAAAGTGCAACTAGTTCCAACTTGGTTAAAGGCAAAAATCCCGATGCCTAATTGTCCTATTTGGAGTATAGTCATTCCTGGCTTTGCTGAATCAGCAACTCTATCAAGCGCCTCCCCAAATTCCTTTTCACTCATTCCTGGAGCATTGTAGTCGATGGTTATCTTGCCCTTCTGAAGAATGTAACTTACTTCACATGGCCCCTCCATCTCTCCTCTATCCCTTGCCTTTTGCCATTCATCCAACGCATTGCTAATATATTCCTTAATAGCATCAGCGGGGTTGCGATAAAGACTCCCCATGTAAGTCAAGATATTGGCCATGTTTCCTCGGATTTTCTTACGTGCCATTCCTCTTCACCTCCCTTTGAAAGATTGGAACTGGATTGTAGTGAGAGTGCGCCATCTTTCGAATTTGTCCTCTTCCCTAATCATGGTGAGAAGACTAGAAATATAGCCTATATCGGAAGCGTTGAGTTCCTTACGAAATATCTCTCTTGCATCAGGGCCATTATCTCGGAACCACCGGAGTTCATCCTCAAGTAGAAGCAAAAGGTATTTAATCTTCTCTGTTCTACGCCTTGCATCCTTGACTTGGCGATAAACCTGAGGCTCTTCTTTGCCTTTCAGGAATGCTCTAATCTTGATTAGATTAACTTCAGAGGGTTTTCTGGCACTTCTGCCCTGTTGAAACCAGTGCTTGACAGTGCTATAAGGGGTTTCAAGTCTATTGGCGAGCTCCTTTCTTGAAATGCCGAGCTCCTTAGCGTATTTATCTAATGTTGAAAGCACTGATTCTATTGTTTCCATTGTTCATCTCTCCTAAGAATTCCGATGAGCTTCTTCATTTCTACTATCATATCATAAATGATTTTCCGCTTTAATTCTCATTTTCAGGGATGGTCTAAGTTAGTGTGGTTAATGCAGCCTTTCTAAAATAGGATATTCTAAAGTGTTAAGGCTAAATACTGGCGAATATAAGGCCATTTAACCAACCAAGCTTGAAAATAGGAAGGCTAAAGCGAGTTAAGCCAATCAAGCTTGCTGTTTAAGGTAAGGAGCATTTGCTTAGCGTAGATGGAATCAGCCATAATATCCGGAGAAAAGGCAGGAATCTGAATTCCCATAAACTCTAAGTCAATGAAACTCATCGTTGGTTTAGGCAATCCCGGTAAGACTTATGCCCATAATCGCCACGATGTTGGCTTCTACTGTTCAAATGAGAAAGAGGCATGCCATCGGCTTCCATTGACTCTGATATACTGAGATTCCAAAGTGATGGATATTAACGACATTAAAGAGAAGGCCAGGAATAGCAAGTATAAAATCTCCTTCACCCATACAGAAAAACTCAGGCAAAGGAAAATTGAAATACGAGAATTAGAGTCAGCGATATTTACTGGCGAGATAATAGAGGAGTATCCCGCCGACCCACGAGGACCAAGTTGCCTAATATTGGGGTATACCCAACGAAATAGACCATTGCATATAGTGTGTGGCATAATAGAAGGAGAGTTGCTTGTTATTACAGCATATGAACCTAGCTTTGAGGAGTGGAAACCTGATTGGAAGACAAGGAGATAGTTAAATGGCTGACAAGTGTTTTTTCTGTAAGGGTAAGGTGGCTCAAGAAAAGGTTAATGTAGATTTTCGCTGGGGAAAGGATTTGATAGTTATTGAAGGTGTTCCTGCGATGGTGTGTCGCCAGTGCGGTGAGAAATATTTTGATGCCGAAGTCTACAAGGAGATGGAAAAACTGGCGAAAGGCAGAATAAAGCCATCCAAACGTCTGACCATTGACGTTATCAAGTTTGAGCATCCTGTGCCTGCTTGATGGTAGCAAAATTTGATGAAGCTCATTGTCGGGCTGGGGAATCCCGGTAAGACTTACGCCCATAATCGCCACAATGCTGGCTTCCGGTGCCTGAATTACTTTGCCAGGCTTCACTCTATTCGCTTTGACCACAGGCAATGCCGGGCCAGAGTAGGCACTGGCGAAGTAATTCA